>NZ_ANNI01000004.1 GCF_000466745.1 Campylobacter concisus ATCC 51562
ATAGCTCAGGGGTAGAGCACAACCTTGCCAAGGTTGGGGTCGCGAGTTCGAATCTCGTTTCCCGCTCCATTAACTTAGCCCGAGTGGCGGAATGGTAGACGCAAGGGACTTAAAATCCCTCGGTAGTTTTTACCGTACCGGTTCAAGTCCGGTCTCGGGCACCACGATATGGCGACATGGCCAAGTGGTAAGGCATGAGCCTGCAAAGCTTTGATCCCCGGTTCGAATCCGGGTGTCGCCTCCAAACTTCAAAAATAACTACTCGAAGGAATAACAGTGAGAAATTTACTTTTAGCAGCTTGTATAGCATTTTTTGTAGCTGGTTGTTCAAATACTTGGCATGGCGTAAAAGAAGATACTCATAATGCTAAAGAATGGACCAAAGAAAAGATAAATGATGGAGCTACATATATTAAAGAAAAAACAGAGTAAAATTTAGAGATTATAGTAAATTTTAAGCAAAGTTGGTTATAATCACAAATCCTTAATTCGGGAGATGGCTGAGCGGTCGAAAGCGGCGGTCTTGAAAACCGTTGAGGTGTGAAAGCCTCCTGGGGTTCGAATCCCTATCTCCCGGCCACCTATCTAATTCCTTGTATAGTTTATAAAGCGTTACCTAGATTTATTGTTCATAATGGCTATAAGAAAATTTTTATAAAAATTTAGTCTAAAATTTACTAAAACTAAAAATAGTATAAAATTACTTATTCAAAGTAAGATACTGTAAGATAATGGAAAGTTTAAGAGTTTTTATATTTTATTTTTGGCTATCTTAAATTCTAAAAATAATATTTGTAGTAGCACATCCAAAATATATAATAGGTCATACTCCTATGTATAAATATAAATAAAATTAATAATGTTGAATAAAGAATTTAAGACGAATCCAAAATAAAAATTTAAATTAAAGCAATCCATGAAAATAGTTTAAAGACAAAGTAGTGGTTATGTTTTATGTAGTCTAGGTTCTATTTATATTTAATAGATAAAAGTACAACAGACAAAAAATTAAACTACTTGCTGATAAATATTTTTTTGAAATATTATTTTGAGAGAATATCTAGCTACATAAAAGTAGCTAGATAAGGAAAATTTCTAAAAATTTTAGATTTTTAAAAGCTCGGCTTCTTTTTCTTTTACAAGAGTATCGATTTTTGCAGTGTAGGTGTCAGTTATCTTTTGAACCTCATCCTGTCCCTTTTTGCTCTCGTCCTCAGTTATAGCTTTGTCTTTTTCAAGCTTTTTGACTTCATCATTTGCATCTTTTCTTACGTTTCTTATACTAACTTTGGCTTTTTCCCCCATTGATTTTGCATGTTTTGCATTTTCTTGGCGTTGCTCGACGGTCATAGGTGGGAAAAATAGCTTAACACTCTCACCATCACTATTTGGATTGACACCGATATTTGCTGCTTGGATAGCCGATGATATGGCTTTTATCATACTTTTTTCCCAAGGCGTGATAGCGATAGTTGAAGCGTCGCTTGTAAGCACAGTGGCTACTTGGTTAAGTGGAGTTGGCGAACCATAATAATCAACCATTACATGATCTACGATATTAATGTTTACCTTGCCCGTTCTAAGCGTTGTAAAGTCACGTTTTAATGAAGCTATTGCTTTTTCGCAGCCTTCTTTTTGTGTTTCGTAAATTCTATTTAGCATTGATGTCCTTTATTAGAAGTTTTGTACTTCGTTGATGATCTACTTTTAGTGATATTAAAACTTTGCGTTTATCGAGAGGTGGGTTAAATTTACACTCAAAAACACCATTTGTCATAGGTACCTTTTTAAAGCCATTAAAGCCAGTCATAAAAAAACTACCCTCGCTAGCATTTGTATCAGTTTTTATAATGAGTTTGTCTATTGCATTATTTTGTGGATAGCTATCCGGAAATATCCACTGGGCATTTAGAAATTTGCTATTAAAAGTCAGTGCTATTTTGGTACCGTTCATTACTGGTGTTCTATAAAGATCGTAAACATCACTCTTGTCTGAAACTGCACCTGAGTTTTGATTTAAAAGCGCTAAAAAACCAAATTCTTTTGCAAGTTTTACGACTCGACTATCGATCTCGCCGTATGGCACTGCAAAAAATTTTGGCTTATAACCCATATGTTTTTCAAAGGTCTCTACGCCTTTTTGAAAATCCTCTCTTAGTGCCTCGTCGCTAAGCTTCGTCATCCTTGGGTGCGCGTATGAGTGGTAGCCGATCTCGCCGTAGGCCTCAAGTTCCTTAATCTGATCAAAATCCAAATAATCGCCATATTTATTTGCACTGGCTTCCACATAAAGCATTAGTGCAAATGGATAGTTATACTCTTTAAATACACTAAGGGCCTTGTCATAGAAACTTTTATAACCATCATCTACAGTGATAACGATCCAGTTATCAGGTATTTTTTCGCCGGCATTTACAGCATCGACTAGCTTTGAGAGTTTAACGACTTCATAGCCATTATTTTTGAAATATTCAAACTGCTCTCTTAAATTTTTAATAGAAATATCAGTGCTTGTATGTCTTGGATCATCAAAGCGATGATAGACTAAAATATGAGCGTCTGCTAAAGCAAATGTTAGCGTCAAAAATGACGCTAAAAGTGTTTTTATCATTGTTATTTTGCTGGAGTTTGTGGTGCACTAGGAGCTGATGGTACGTCGTTTGACTTTGGTATGACTAGAGATTTACTATCGACGCTATCAACGATAGAGCGTTTTAGATCTTTATTGTAGAAGTATCCAAGTGCAAGTGTATTTAAGATAAATAAAATACCTACGATAAAAGTAAATTTAGCTAAAAATCCAGCTGGTCCTTTTGCTCCAAAAAGACTCTCGTTACTTCCGCTATATGCCCCAAGTCCGATAGATGAGCTTTTTTGAAGTAAAACAGCGATAGTTATGATGACAGCTAGAGCAAACTGTAAGATCAAAAATATTAAACTCACGAAATTTCCTTTAAATTTTTAAAAATAATTGTTTGCGATTATACAAGAAAAGATTTAAATTTTTAGTTAAAGTTCTTTTTCAAGCTCATAAAGCTCGTATCTTATGCCTTTAAAAAGCTCGGCTTGTTCTAAATTTATGAGCTTAAAGCACTCTTCAAGCACGCGAGCACTCTCCTGGGCGCGCTTGAAATTTGCAGTGATTATCTCATCTAAATTTTCTCTAGCTTGCTCGCTTTTTGTGCTAGTTTTTAAAACGTCGTCTTGAGAATTTCTAAATTTTAAAAATTCTTTTTGCGGGATCTTTGCCTTGTGGCGGAGGGATTTTATCTTATAGGCGAGCTTGGCGTCATCAAAGACATATCTTTTCATATCTTCAACAACGCGAAGCCCTTCTTTTAGCCTATTTAGATTCGCATCTATTACTCGGTAGATGCGCTCATCTTTAGTCATTTCTATTAAAAATTCCTAAAATTTGTAGTAATGATGTAAATAGATTTACAAAATCAAGATACAAAGCAACTGCGCCTTCAACTGGTGTTTCATAGTTTCCACGGATAATATTTTGCGTATCAAAAAGTATATATGCGCTAAATAAGATCGATGAAATACTTGCGATTACAAGTTGAAACATTGTACTTTTAACAAAGATATTGATAATAGCTGCTGCAATGATAACAATTAAGGTTATGAATAACATTTTACCCATTGTTGTAAAGTCACGTTTTGTATTCATCGCAAAGACGCTTAACGCACCAAAAGCAACTGTTGTTAGTCCAAATGCTTGAGCTACGATACCAGCTCCACTTGGCATGGCAAGGATTGCTGAAAGTAGCGGAGTTAGCGTAAGGCCACTTATAAAAGTAAATGCAAATAGAAGTATTAAATTTAATCCCTCTTTACGTTTAGCTGCCATTAAGCCAAAAAGTAGTGCAAATTCGACTATAACAAGCCCCCAAAACAAAAATCTATTTGCCGCAAAAACGCCAGCGATGCTAATACCTACATAAGCGCCAGCTGTTGCTGAAAGCAGTGATGCTGCAAAAAGTTGATAAGTTTGTTTTATAAAAGTGCTTAGTGAGCTTTGAGAATACGCAAGCTCTTCTTGATTTTGCTTAGCGTAGTTTCTATCATACAAACTCATTTTTTCTCCTTATGAATTTTTGTGGTGAGTTTAGCCTAAAATAATTAAACAATAAATAAAAAGAAGTTTAATAAAAAATATTAGTTTAAAGTCCGTTTTAGAGGGCATTTTTTTGATTAAATAAAAGTTGCTATAATCGCGATAAAAATATAAAAAATGGAGATAAATTTTATGGATGATTCAATACTTGAAGGTGCAGTAAAATTTATGGAAGATGGCTTTTTAGAGCATGAAGAGCTCTTTAAAAGTCTGCAAAGCAAACAAGATCCTCACACACTTTTCATATCATGCGTGGACTCAAGGGTCGTGCCAAATTTGATAACAAACTGCCTGCCAGGCGAGCTTTTCATGGTGCGAAATATCGCAAATATCGTGCCACCATATAGAGTGAGCGAAGAGTTTTTGGCGACCACTTCGGCGATTGAGTATGCGCTTGAAGTTTTAAACATTAAAAACATCATCATCTGCGGACACTCTGATTGTGGCGGATGCGCAGCACTTTATGTTGATGAAAAGAAGCTAAAAAACACCCCAAACGTTAAGAACTGGATAAAACTGATCGAGCCGATCAAGCGAGAAGTGCTTAAATTTACAAGCGACGATCCAGCCAAAATGGCATGGCTAACCGAGAGGCTAAACGTGATAAATTCGATCGAAAACATAATGACCTATCCAAATATAAAAGATGAGTATGAAAGTGGCAAGCTTCAAATTTATGGCTGGCACTACATCATAGAAACTGGCGAAATTTTTAGCTACGATTTAAAAGAGGGCACGTTTAAGCTTCTAGCGGACAAAAGAGGCGAAAATGCGTAAATTTCTAGCCATTATCTTGCTTTGCTTTACCTTTGCTTTTGCGGCTGAGAGCAACAAAACTCAAGAAGAAGACATAATAAGCATAACAAATCAAATCCAAACCCTAAACAGCCAGATAAAAATTTTAAAAGCACAGCAAAAAGATGCAAATAACTCAAAGGCTGACAACTCAAATTTAGCCAGCCTCCACAAAAAAAAGAGCGATCTTTTAGAAAAGATACCAAACTATATCATGCAGATCGAATTAACCCAAAGCGATATCAATAAATTTAATCTGCAAAAAGAGGTGCTAGAAAAAAAGGTAGCTAGACTAGAGAAGCAGTCAAACAAAGATGCCTACATCCAAAGCGCCATCGAGCTTGAGAAGATGAAGGTTGATTACGCTTACTACTCGGCGCTTATTAGCCTTGAAGAGATCTTTAAAAAGGGCGCTAAGGCAAATTCCATAAAAGAAGTGATAGATAATGGCCTTTTAAATTTACAGACAAATTCTTATGTGAGCATAAAAGACCTAAAGGATTCACTAAATGACACTTCAGGTTCTTATGACAACGCCTTTTTTGACCTTGAGCTAAAAAAAGAGAGTGAAGAAGAAATTTTAACCTATCTTAAAAATAACGCCGATCTTCTAAGCTCAAGCATGCTCTTGTCTGAGCTAAATTTAGTCGATGCAGTCGAATACATAAACAGAGCAACTGATATAAATTCAAGTAAATTTAACATCGGCAAGATCGTTGTTATCGTTGCGATATTTTTATTTTTCGTTTCGCTAACTAGAATTCTAGCCAAACTAACCTACTGGCTAATGTCGCTCATCGCTTCAGGCGAAGGGGTAAAAGAGGCTAAAAATCAAATCGTTGATATCATCAAAAAGCCGATTTCAGCACTTCTTATCATCTACGCGCTAAACATCTGTATCGGCGTTGGATTTTACCCAGTGCCAGTACCTCTAACGGTAGCAAATATCTTTTCTATCATATATATAGTCGCATTTTCATGGCTTGTCCTAACCATACTAAATGGCTACGGCATCGCTATAATCGATAAGATCGCGCAAAAAAGCAAGCGTAAAGAGGTGATAAACCTAGCACTGAAAGTCATCTACGTGATCGTGCTAATTATCACACTTTTACTAATCCTTCAAAAGCTTGGCTTTGATATCTCAGCACTCATCGCCTCACTTGGTATCGGTGGTCTTGCCGTTGCCTTCGCTGCTAAAGACATCATCGCAAACTTCTTTGCCTCTGTTATGATGCTCTTTGACAACTCATTTTCACAAGGCGACTGGATAGTCTGTGGTGATATCGAGGGCACAGTCGTTGAGATAGGATTTAGAAAAACAACTGTTAGAAGCTTTGATAACGCCCTTATCTTCGTGCCAAACTCAAAGCTAGCAAGCGATCCTGTTAGAAACTGGAGCAGAAGAAAGGTCGGCAGACGTATAAGAATGGTTATTGGCATCGAGTATGGGCCAACTACAGAAGAGATCAAAAAATGTGTAAATGACATCAAAAATATGCTGATAAATCACCCTGATATCGCTAAAAGCGAAGATATCGCGGCTAATAAAAGAGGACTAAAATATAGACAAAACATAGTCTCAGTTGATGACTACGCTGGATATAAGTCAAATTTATTTGTCGTGGTTGATGACTTTGCTGATAGCTCGATAAATATCCTAGTTTGTTGCTTTGCAAAAACTATCGTTTGGGGAGAATTTTTAGATGTCAAACAAGATGTAATGTTAAAGATTATGGATATTTTAAAGCAAAATGGTCTAAATTTCGCATTCCCAAGCCAAAGCTTGTATATTGAAAGCGTCAAAGATAAAATTTAAGGAGAAAACAATGAGTGATGATTTTGACTATGAAGAAGTAGAAGAAGACTACTCTGAATTTAATGACGATGAGGACGATAGTAGCGATAGTTATGACTATAATTACGATGAAAATGACTACAACTACGAAGATAGTGACGAGGACGAAGATAGTTACGACTCTTATTAGAATGACTTAATGAAATTTAATGGAATAAATTTACAGGGAGTTTTGTTTGACACACGATTTTGTAGATCAAAGTAGTTATAAAGCTATCGATGATATCTATAAAACGATATTAGACGTTATGATAGCTGCAAATGCACTATCCTTGTTGCTTTTTATGATCATAGCTACACCACTACTTTTTATGTGCTTATTATTTATAGCAGCTGGAATATTGCTTAGAATAAAATTTGACATAAAATATAGAGTATTAATATCCCTTGCATTTCACCTAAATATTATATTGCTTGTTACTATTATTGTTACTACTATGGGTTGGAATACTGGAATTTGGATAATACTTGTTGGTGTAATTTTTATAAACTACTTCCTAGCGTTTGATTCAAAGAGCCTTACTTATATAATGGCATTTTTAGAATTAATCTTGCTTATACTTCTTTATTTTATTCATAAAGATGAGGCGCCGCTGATCCCATCAGCTATACGAGGGACGATAGTCGTGTGCAGTATTGTTTTTGCTTTTTTTATTGTTTTAAGACTTTCAATGTTTGCAGATATCATCACTTCTAGTGGATATCAGCAAATAAGAAAAGAGACGGAAGAGCTTGAAAAGGACTCAAAGCATGATTTTTTAACGCAGCTTTTAAATAGAAGAACAATAGAAAAAACTTTAAGATTTGAACTAATTGCCAACAAGGAAAGAAGTGGTAATACAAATTTAGTCATAATGCTAGGCGATATTGATAATTTTAAAAAAATAAACGATACATACGGGCATGACTGCGGTGATGAGGTCTTAAAAGATGTAGCCAGTGCCTTGAAGAAATCATTTAGAGGTAAAGACTATGTTTGCCGCTGGGGCGGAGAAGAATTTTTGATAATCTTGCCCGATACAAAGATAGAATTTATCCATGAAGTGAGCAAAAGGCTTAAAAAACAGATAAACAACGCAAAACTTCCAGATAAAACTCCAGTTACTATGACCTTTGGAATGCTAATATGCGCAAATGGTGTTGAGGTGGATTTTGAGCAAGCCATAACTTTAGTAGATAAGCTGCTTTACGAAGGCAA
This sequence comes from Campylobacter concisus ATCC 51562, assembly GCF_000466745.1. NCBI lineage: Bacteria > Pseudomonadati > Campylobacterota > Epsilonproteobacteria > Campylobacterales > Campylobacteraceae > Campylobacter > Campylobacter concisus. Next base: position 7,975 of record NZ_ANNI01000004.1, read on the forward strand.
GCTAAATGGCAAAGACCGTATCGAATTGGAAATTTTAAAAAAGGGCTCGGATGCGTAGAATTTCACTCTATACGGCTCAAAAACTTATCATGCTTTCAATATTATCAACTCACGTCTGTTATTTTTTTATCTTTTTATTTATGAAAGAAGAAATTCTAGCAGTTACGAATGTATTTTCAGTAGCAACCTATCTTTTTCTTTTAAGGCTTATTTACGATAGCCCTGAAAATAACAAGATAACAATGGTAGTAGTCCAGCTTGAAATTTTATTTCATGCATTAGTTTGTATGCTAACACTTGGATGGGGATACGGATTTGGGTTATTGTTTTTAGCATCGTCGCTAATACTATTTTTTACTTCATTTACCTATAAATTTTTTAACTACATAATAGTTGCAACGCAAATAATTTTATCTATAGCCTGCTATGTATATTTAGATGGCCAGCCTGTAAAAGATTTTGACGGCTTTAAAGATCTACTTTTTGTTTTTAACTTAAGTATGGTTTGCATATTTTCGGTTGTTATTTCGTACCTTTTGGAAAGCTCAAATTTATTTATATTTTTAAGCATCTTAGAGGAAAAAGAGATGGCTGAAAATATCTTAAATCACGATCCATTAACAGGGCTTTTAAATCGTACTTCGATGCAGAAAATTTTAAGTCAAAATGATCTTTATAAAAATAGGGACTTTGCTATCGTTATGTGCGATATTGATAATTTTAAAAAGATAAACGATACCTATGGACACGGCGCAGGAGATGCTGTTTTAAGAAGCTTATCAGGCATATTTAAAAACACATTTAGAGATAAAGATAGAGTAGCTAGGTTTGGCGGAGAAGAATTTTTAGCAGTTGTCTTGGGCGTAAAAAAAGATGCAGCTATAAGTATCGTAGAGCGTGTGAGGGAGACTTTGAGTAAAAATATAGTTGAGTTTGAAAACATAAAGATCAACGCAACTATGACTTTTGGAGTAGTTGCTCATGATGGTACTGGAGAATTTAGCTTAGAAAAGATGATAAAACAAGCTGATAATCTACTTTATGCTGGTAAGCGAAGTGGTAAAAATATCGTTATGAGTGCGGATTACGATCCAAAAGTATAAATTTAGAGGCAAGAGCCTCTAAATTTTAATGTCCATACATTATGTTTGGCAACCAAAGAGAAATTTGTGGTATATAAGTAACCAAGATAAGGCCAAAGAATAAAGTAAGTGTCCACGGCAAGCATGCCATGATGACCTCTTTTAGATTCATATTTGTAAGACCGCTTGCGACAAATAAATTTAGTCCAACAGGCGGAGTCACCATACCTATCTCCATATTTACAACTAAGATAATGCCAAAGTGTATCGGATCTATGCCAAGTTGCGTTGAAATCGGAAGCAAAAGTGGAACCATGATCATGATGACGCTTGAAGGCTCCATAAACTGACCCATGATAAAGAGCAAGATATTTACAAATATCAAAAATCCTATCATACCGATATTTGCATCAAGTATCATCGAAGCGATAGCTTGAGGGATCTGCTCGCTAGTTAGCAAATATGCAAAAACAACGGCGTTTGCGATGATGAAAAATATCATAGCTGTTGTAAGGGCTGAGTCTAAGCAGATATCCCAAAGATCTTTTATCTTTATATCTCTATAGATAAAAAGCGAGATAAATAGCGCATAGACCGCACTTGCCGCAGCAGCTTCAGTTGGAGTAAAAATTCCTCCATAAATTCCGCCGATGACCACGACAACGATTAAAAGCGCCCAAAATGCTTTGGCAAATTTCTGCACTCTTACTTTAAATGGCTCAGCCTTAGTTGCTTTAAAGCCAAGCTTTTTTGCGCCAACATAGGTTTGAACGAGCATAAAAGCTCCAAGCATAAGACCAGGCACAACACCAGCCATAAAGAGCTTACCGATACTTACCTCAGCAGTTACGCCATAAACTATCATAACAACTGAAGGTGGGATCAAAATTCCAAGTGAGCCAGCCGTAGTTATGCCGCCCACTGCGTACTCTTTTGGATAGCCAGCCTCTTTTATCGCTGCAAACATAATCGAGCCAATAGCTACAACCGTCGCAGGTGAGCTTCCAGAGACTGCTGCAAAGATGATGCAGGCAAATATCGCACTCATAGGCAAACCACCTGGTAAGTGTCCGACCATAGACTTTGCAAAGTCAATGATACGCCTTGCTGAGCCACCTTTACTTAGTAAATTTCCAGCCAAGATAAACATCGGTATCGCCATTAGCGAAAATTTATTGATACCATCAAAAATTAGCTGTGGGATCGTAGCGATGTCGATATCTGTAAAAAATATCATCGTTAAAACGGTGCTTGTACCTAGCGAAACCGCGACTGGCACGCCTATTAGCATTAGCGCAAAAAGCAGGATAAATAAAAATGCTATTGTCATCTTTTTTCTCCTTAGTCTTTGACTACGCTACCATGAGCTAGCTCGTGCGCTTCGTTGCTTACGACCTTTGCTGCTGGAGTTAGAGCTACTTTGATAGCCTTTTCAGCCGAGCGGTAGCTAGCTGTGACAAAGGCTATTGGAAGCACTAGCATAGGGACCCATTGAGGTATGCCAAGGTCTATTATCATCTGCTCGATCTCGTGCAAAATTTTAAGATAATCCACCGAATAAACCGCGATAAATATCAAAAAGACAGTTGTTAAGATGTGCGAAAAGAGCAGGCACGCTTTCGCAAGCGCTGGTGGAAATTTCTCCACCAAGATAGTTACGCTCACGTGGATGCCCTTGTTAAAGCCATACGCTGCGGCAAAAAACGCCGACCAAATGAAGAGGTAGTTTGATAGCTCGCTCGCCCATGACCAGCTTTTGTCAAAAAAGTATCTAGCCACGACGTTGGCAAAGGCTAGTAGCGTTCCACTAGCTAGCCCTAAAACGGCGATAGTCTTATTGAGCGAGACTATCAATATATCAAGAGCGTTAATGAAATTTTTCATTATTTTGTCTCGATTGTTTTTTCTATAAGCTCTTTGCCGATGACGTCGTAAAATTTAGGATAGATAGCCTGCATAGTCTTCTCCCACTCAGCTTTTTGTGCGTCGTCTATCTTGAAAATTTCTAGCTTTTTGGTGTCTGCTATATATTTTTCAAGCTCGGCTATAACGTGAGCGTCCTCTTTAGCTGTCTCTTCTCTCTCGTAAGCTGTAGCTTCGCTTAGAGCTTGTTTTACATTTGCTTTTAGATCATCTGGTAGTTTGTTCCAAAATTTATCACTCATAACAACTAGATAGCCTAGATATCCGTGGTGTGAAAGCGTAAGAGAGCTTTGAACCTCGTGAAATTTAGAGTTATAGAAATTTGATAGTGGGTTTTCAGTCGCATCAACTACGCCTTGTTGAAGCGCAGAATAAACCTCTGAAAATGGCAGAACTTGCGGGTTGCCACCGATCGCTTTGATCTGCTCTTCAAGCACTTTTGAGCTTTGGATTCTAAATTTTTGTCCTTTTGCATCTTCTGGCACAAGGATCGGTTTTTTGCTTGAGCTAAAGTGCTTAAATCCAGCATCCCAATAATCAAGCGCTACAAAGCCCTTCTTGGTCACAAGACCTTTTAGCTCCTCGCCAACTACGCCATCTTGAACTTTGTGAAGGTGGTCTGCATCTTTAAAGATGAAAGGCAGATCAAATAGCTGAAACTGCGGCACGATAGGTGTAAATTTAGAAAAGCTTGGAGCTGCCATTTGAACGTTACCAAGTTTTAACGCGCCAAAAACTCTATCGTCATCAAGTAGCTGAGCTGATGGGAAGACTTGAACTTTTATCTTGCCGCCGCTTAGCTCCTCAGCACGCTTTGCAAAAAAGTCTGCCGCCTTGCCCTTTGGCGTAGAAGCTGCGACAACGTGCGCAAATTTGATCGTATATACTTTGTCAGCACCAAATGCTAAGCCACTGATGGCACAAGTAAAAAGTAAAGCTTGTAAGAATTTCATCTTTTATCCTTTGTAATGGTTTTGTTAAACGCATTATAAATTTCAAAAATAAAAATTTAGAAATTTTGTTTCGTAAATTCACAGCTATTTATTTTTATATGTGTATTTTAGTAACAAATATACTTCAAAAAGATAATTTATATTTTTGAAAAATTTTTATAATTTTTCTATAACTAAACTTTTAAAGTATATTTGTTACTTTTTTACACATAAAATTTATTTTATTTTTACTTTTAATAAATTTTTTGAATCTATTTAACCAAATGCACGGGATACTTTGCTCTAAGTTTGCTTTTTCATAAGCTTAAAAGCCAGCCAAAAAATGTGAGTTTAGTCTTGCTTAAATTTAGCCTATATTTTGTGGCTAAATTTAAAAGATTTTTGTTTATTAATTTTTTATGGCTATAATACGAAACAACAAATTTTATTATTAAGGAATTATTATGTTTGAACTTAGAAAACTTCCATTTGATGCAAATAGCAATGCAGTAGTTAGCGCAAAAACCTGTGAATACCACTACGGCAAGCATCATGCAACTTACGTAGCAAATTTAAACAATCTTATAAAAGATACAAAATTTGCCAACGCATCTTTTTATGAAATTCTAACAAATAGCGAAGGTGGGCTTTACAACAATGTCGCTCAAGTTTATAACCACGACTTTTACTGGGACTGCATCGCTAAAAAAAGTGAGATGTCAAGCGAGCTAAAAGCTGCAATCGAAGCAAATTTTGCTAATTTTAAAGAGGAATTTTTAAAAGCAGCTACAACGCTTTTTGGCTCAGGCTGGGCGTGGCTTGTATTTGATCCAAGCAGCAAAAAGCTAGAGATCGTACAAACTAGCAATGCAAAAACTCCAGTGAGCGATGGCAAAGTGCCACTTCTAGTAGTTGATGTTTGGGAGCACGCTTACTACATCGATAACTTCAACGCCCGTCCAAAATACCTAGAGACATTTTATGAGAACATAAACTGGGAATTTGTAAGCAAAGCTTACGAGTGGGCGCTAAAAGAGAGTCTTGGCTCAGTTGAGTTTTATACAAAAGAACTTCACAAATAATATCTGGCGGGGCTTTCCCGCCTTTAAATTTCTACTTTTATCTAATTTTTAAAATCATCAAATTTATCAGCAAAAATTACCTTGTTTTAAAAGAAAGTGTAACTTCAAAAATGGCTCAAAATTTTGTTTTAGCAAACAATTTCTCTTAAATTTAAAGCCAGTGTGAGCTATCTTAACTTCAAATTTCTACTTTGTTGAAAATTTTAAAGCCACTGCTAAATTTATGAGCTATGAACATGATCTTTACCAATTCAAAAAGGTACAAATTACTCGTTTTATCTATCTGCCCTATTATGGCTAAGCGGTTTTATGCTTAAATTTAAAGCAACTAAACAAAAACTAGCGTAGGTCACTTGCCTTTAAATTTATTAGCAAAACTTGATTTGATATTTAAAAATATTGGGGCAATATTCACTGCTTTAAAAAATACCCGAGCTGTATCAATATCAGGTATGGGCAGCTTTAAATTTTAAAGCTACCCAGCCAAATTTACTCAATTTATCTTTTTGAAGTGTATAAATTTATACCATTTTGTAAGCGTTTTAGCCCCTCAAGCACTCTGGCTCTTTGGGTTGCTATATTCATACGGAGGAAAAATCTATCTCCCCTGTAAGCATTGCCGTCATTTAGCCATAGTCCAGCTTTGTCACGCAAGAAATTCATAAAGTCGCTCGAATCCTCACAAAACGTGCTGCAATCAAGCCACAAAAGATAAGTCGCATTTGAAGGTAGAAGTTTTACTGGTAAATTTTGCTCTTTTATGAAATTTATAACAATTTTTTTGTTTTCAAAGAGATAATCCCTAAGCTCATCAAGCCATGTTTGACTATCGTTAAATGCCGCTATTGTTGCAGTTATCGCAAATGCGTTTGCTTCACCTATCTCATCATAATTTACAGCCGCATTTATTCTGGCGCGTATCTGCTCATTTGGCGTGACGATAGCTGAGCTTTGAAGTCCTGCGATATTAAAGGCTTTTGTAGGTGAGATGCATGTGATTGAGTTATTTTTACACTCTTCACTAACGCTGATAAATGGTACATAGCTTAATCCAGGATCTGTTATGTCGCAGTGGATCTCATCGCTGATAACCAAAACATCATGTTTGTAGCAAAGCTCGCCTATTTTTTTAAGTGTCTCTTTGTCCCAAATTTTTCCTATTGGATTGTGAGGATTACAAAGAAGCATCATAGTTGTTAGTGGTTGAGCTAGCTTTGCCTCGAGGTCGTCAAAATCGATCTCATAAGAGCCATCTTTATAGACAAGGTCGTTTGATAAAATTTCACGACCATTATTTTTAATGCAGTTAAAAAATACGTGATAGACGGGAGCTTGAACTAAAATTTGATCTCCTGGATTACTAAATCTTCTAATCGCAGTTGAAATCGCTGGTATAACGCCAGTGCAAAAGCACATCCAATCGTTTTCAAAGCTAACGTCATGACGCCTTTTCCACCAGCCTTTAATCGCTTCGTTCCACTCTTTTGGGATAAATGAGTAGCCAAAGACGCCATTATCAAGACGCTTTTGCAGGGCATTTAAAATTTCAGGTGCAGCCTTAAAATCCATATCAGCAACCCACATTGGCAAAACATCGTTTTTCATTCGCCACTTCGATGAGTTGGTGCCATCTCTGCTAATAAGCGTATCAAAATCGTACTTCATAGCTTTTCCTTAAAATAAAATTTTAAATCAATTATAACCCAAAAGATACTAATATAATTTGAAATTTTCTCTCAATTTAATATTTCAAAAGGAAAAATGATGAAATTAGCTCAGGCTCTCATTTTAAGAGCCGATACACAAAAACGTTTAGAGCAGCTAAAAGGTAGGTTGCTCGATAATGCAAAAATGCAAGAAAATGAAAGACCTAGCGAAGATCCAAAGCTTCTTTTAAAAGAGCTTGATAGGCTAAGCGATGAGCTATTTAGGCTAATCTTGGCTATAAATTTAACAAACTCGAGTGCAAAATTTGAAGGCGTGAGCCTAACTGAAATGATCGCTAAAAAAGATACACTAAGCCAAAAAGCAAGCGTGCTTAGGGATTTTGCCAAAAGCGCAAGCCAAAAGGTCGATCTTTACTCAAATAGCGAGATAAAAATTTTAAGTAGTGTTGATGTGGCTATGCTTCAAAAGCAAATAGACGAGCTTTCTAAAGAGATCAGAGAGCTAGATATGAAACTACAAGAGGCAAACTGGCAAGTTGATCTTGTAGAGTAAAATTTATGGTGAAAATGTAGTTAAAGGCGAGTAAAAAGAAAAATTTATTAGGCTTGCGGGGAGAGAGCAAAAGCTTAAATTTATCCCAGCAATTTAAAAAATGCATTCTTAAAATAAATGTTACTACCACTTACTGATTTAGCTACGTTTTGGGTGGGTTTGGGGAAGATTAATCTTTATTATGTAAGATTTCATAAAATTTTAAAAGGAAATTTATGAAACTTGACACCTTGATCGTAAAGGGCATTGAAGCTAAAAATAATCCAAATAAAGCGGTCATTCCGCCTGTTTTTTTAACAAGTACATTTGTGCAAGATGATCTTGAAAATTTTCAAGAATTTGCATATTCGCGTGGTAGCAACCCAACCAAAAAAGCATTTGATGAAATTTTTGCAAAGGTTGAAGGTAGCAAATACGCTTTTAGCTTTGGCTCAGGCATGGCAGCAACAGCAGCCGCACTTAGCCTTATAAAAACAGGGCAAAAGGTCCTACTAAATAGCAATGTCTATGGTGGCACTTATAGATATGTCACGACTGTTTTTGAAAGCCACGGCATAAAGAGCGAATTTATAGATGATCTAAATTTTTTAAGCGAAGATGATATAAGTGACGATGTAGCAGCGATATTTATCGAAACTCCGTCAAATCCCCTCTTAAGAGTGACAGACATCGCTAGAATTTCAAAGATCGCTCACAAAAAAGGCGCTCTAGTCATCGTGGATAACACATTTTTAACGCCTTATTATCAAAGAGTACTTGACCATGGAGCTGATATCGTGGTTTATAGCGCTACAAAATATATCGGTGGACACGCTGATGTGATCGCTGGTATCGTCACGCTAAACGATGATGCTTTGGCTGAGAAGATAAAATTTGCTAAAAACACTCTTGGTGGCATCATCAGCCCGATGGACGCATACTACCTAATACGTGGTCTTAAAACGCTTAGCGTTAGGTTTGATAGACAAACGCAAAATACACATAAAATAATTAAATTTTTGCAGAATAATGACGCTGTTAGCGTTGTGCATTTTGCCGGCTCATATAGCGAGCAAGAGGCAAAGATACAAGAAGCTCAAGCAAGCGACATCGGTGCTCTCATCTCATTTGAGCTCGATGAAAAATATGATGTAAATAAATTTGTAAAATCGCTAGAAATTTTTGATCTAGCGGTAAGTCTTGGTGGCGTAGAAAGCCTCATTTGCAGGCCTGCGACGATGACACATGAGGCATATCCAAAAGAGGTGCTAGATAAGATCGGCATAAAGCAAAACTTGCTTCGCCTAGCCATCGGTATCGAAAACGCTGATGATCTAATAGCAGATCTTGATCAAGCATTTAAAAAAGCAAAAAAATAATAAAGGAGATAGATATGGCAACTACAAAATTTAAAGGTAGTGAGGTAAATTTAAGTGGAAACGAGGTCTTTGTAGGTTCTTATGCGCCTGAAGCAAAAGTCGTAGCGCAAGATCTTAGCGAGTTTAGCGTGGGCGGAAATAATGGCGTAGAAGTACTTGTTTGCTTGCCATCACTTGATACTGGCGTTTGCGCAGCAGAGGCTCGTAAATTTAACGAAAAAGTAGCTGGCAAACATGGCGTAAAACTTAGCATCATCTCAAATGATTTGCCATTTGCGATGGGGAGATTTTGTACGACTGAAGGCATAGAAAATTTACGTGTCGGAAGTGACTTTAGATACGGAGAATTTGCTAAAAACTATGGCGTTTTAATGAGCGATGGCCCACTAAAAGGACTACTTGCAAGAGCGGTATTTGTCATCAATGATGGCGTAATAATTCACAAACAAATCGTCCCTGAAGTGACAGAAGAGCCAAACTACGATGCTGTATTTGATGCTATTAAAAGTAGCGGTAGTTGTGGTTGTGGCTGCCATTAAAAAAAGGCGTTATCTAAGCATCTATTTGATGCTTAGATAATTAATCTTAGTCAAATAGAGATTTTTCAAAAGATTTTACTACAAAGCTTTTTCTATGAAGGCTTGAATAGCCAAACTTAGCAATAGCATCTAGATGTGCCTTTGTGCCGTATCCTTTGTGCCCAGCAAAGCCATACTTTGAGTAAATTTTATCCCAGCCTTTCATCAAACTATCACGGCTAACCTTTGCTAATATGCTAGCAGCGCTTACCCCAGCGACTTTGCTATCAGCCTTTATCATTGTTGTGATACCAACGCCATAGTCTAAATTTCCATCGTAAATGATCTCAAAGTCCTCAAAATGCGCCTTAAAAATTTTGAGCGCTCGCCTTAAGCACTCGCTTAGCCCAAGTTCGTCTATTTGCGCATTTGAGAAGTAGATGATGAGAAAATTTGAGCTTTTTATAATCTCTTTAAAAAGCTCCTCGCGCTTTTTTGCGGTTAGTTTTTTGGAGTCGTTTAAGCCTGAAATTTCTTTATTTAGCACGCAGGCTGCTATGCTTAAAGGCCCAGCTAAAGCCCCACGTCCAGCCTCATCTATGCCACAAATTTTTGCCATTAAAGTCCGATTTCATCGCTAAAGTAAGGTCTTAGCTCATCAAGTGGCACGCTAATTTGCTCCTCATTTAAAAAGGTAAGCCCAAGTGGCGAAAGTACAAAATTTTCGCTAACACCTGCTGTTGCTAGGATTGCTTTTAGATGAGGATCGTTCATATCTTTAAAAATCTGCTTTAACTTTAGCTTTTTGTTGGTTTTAAGTAAGACGACATCGCAGCTAGTTTTATTATTTTTATAGGTGCAGATGCTTTTTATTTTGTCATTTATATAGTAGATGTTGTCTAGGCTTTCAAATTGGTTATTTGGCCATTTTTTACGTTCGCTTTTTAGGTCATAAAGTGTCGAGAGTAATTTATTTTTATTTTTTTTAGCCGATTCTTTGGCAAATATGTCGTTAATTATAGCTTCGTATCTCGTGCCATTTGCTTCGATCATTTGTATGCCAATATTTAGCATTTCATACTCTTTTTCTTTTTTGATAGTCGCATTATAGGCTTTGTTTTTAACGATGATTTTGCCCTTTAGCTCACCATTTTCATTTTTAACGTCTAAATTTATCTTATCAGATACAGCATTTAGCAATGAAATTTCACTACTATTTTGCTCAAGATTACCTTTTTCATAGTCGTATTTTGTACCATCAAAAAAGATATGTCCGCTTATCTTGGCTGGCACTTTAAAGCTCTTACTTTGCTTAAAATTTTCAAATTCATCTTTAAAATAGTTCATATAAACTTCAAATTTTATACCATTTGCCTCGCCAATAAATTTATAAAATTTTGCCCAGTTTTCGTGATTTATCTCATAGCCAAATAGGCTTACTATAAGTATAAAAATCCCAATAAATGCTCTCATGTCCGTCCTTCATAGTTTTGTTGATTATAGCTTCTTTACTTTAAGCTTTTAAAACAATAATCAAATAAAGGTTTAAATTTATAAACCTAGACTCCACCTAGAAAATGGCAAAATTTCGCATTTTATGCCCTCAAAGCTAAGCTCAGCTTGGTTTGCGACGCTGATTATCTGAAGCTTACTTACACCCAGCTCTTTTAAGCTTGCGTGGAGTTTTTTAAATTTTAAAAAGATGATCTCTGGTGCAGAAAACGGTACACAGATGATCGCGATCTTCCTTTTATTAAGGAAGAAATCAATCTCTTTTGTATAGTAAATTTCATCTTTAAATTTAAGTAATTCGCAAAAAACGACATTTGCAAAGACAGCTAAAAAATCCTTTTTTAGGTATAAAGCGTTACGAAGTGCAAAATTTGTAAAGTAGAGCTTTTTGCTCGTGCTGCTCTCATCTAAATTTGGTACTAATTCTATAAAGCCATTTTCATTAAGGCTGGTTACCGCGTTATAGACACTATCTTTTGAGATTTTCATCTGCTCTTTTAGGTTTTTGTAGATACCAAAAGTACTAAGCACATCGTGGCATTTTGGAGCACATTCTTTTAAAATCGCAATGCTTTGCTCGCTTAAATTTGCTTTTAAGAGCTGCTGCAAGTGTGCCGTGACCTCGCTGGAGTCTAAAAAGGCACTTGCTATCTCGTTGCCGTGAGCCAAAAAATAGCTAAACAGTAGGTCTTGGTCCAAATTTTTCTTAAAAAATAGTATAAATTCCTCGTAATCGAGATAGTTTAAATTTATGCGAGCAAAGCCGTCAATCGTGAGTGAAAATTCCTTGCTTGTAAGGATGATATTTTCAAGTGTTGCGCCCTTTAAAAAGCCTAAATTTGCAAGGTCAGCAGCTTGTAAATTTTCAACTGCAAGAACCTTTATCTGGGTATTTTTTTCTAAAAATTCTTTCAAATTTGCTAAAAGCAAGGCTCTGTCTATCCTTAGATCATCTAAATTTACATAAAGCCTCTCCTCGCTTTTATAATGGCTCAAGAACTCATAAACAAGGGCTGTTTTGCCACTTGAAATGGCGCCTATTATAAGCGTCTTTGGCGAGATGATTTCGTATTTTCTGGGGATAAATTTACTTGATTTAAGCGGCTGATTGTAATAAAGCTCTAATTGGTTCATTTTCTCCCCTTTGTAAGATGTATATGTAAATTTTTGCTATACCGTCAATTCCCCCCCCCCTTGCTATAAGCGCGATCTCATCGCTTGTTAGTTCATAAAGCTCAAAAACAAGTTTGTCTATTTTTTCGTCACTTGCCTTGATTTTGTCGTTTAGCGCGTCGATATTTTCTTTGGCTTCTAGCTTTTCATCAAGACTCAAAGTAGACATGTGCTTCTCGTAAAGCTTGATTTTTTCATTTGCCTTTAAAATTTCATCGACCAAATTTATTATCTCGTTTGCTAAATTTTCATTTTGTGGTGTTATTTGGGGGATAGGCAAAATTTCTAAGCGATTTGTTGTTATTTCGCCTTCAAGTCCGCCTCCAGCATAGAAAAAGTTGAAAATTTTATAAACAGCTGTTGAATTTAAAAAGGCTAATAAAAATTTTAGATTTTCGCCAGTTATGCAATATGCAGTATTGTTTGGAATATTATTATTTGTATCGTAAGCAAATTTTGGACTTTGCACAATTTTTGCACATAAAATTTTCTCTTTTTCAAATTCTTCATAATAAGCGATATTGTCTTGCGTCTCAAACCATTTATTTGATGTTTTTTTGCGGCATTTTTTACCATTTATAGTTTCGCCACTTTGTGCTATATAAGGCAAGAAAGTTTGTAAATATCCCTTAAGACTTGGAAAATTTTCAATATCTATCTTTAACGCCGGAAAAGTGCAAATGAGCCACAGCCCAGCCCACTCATAGTCATAACGCTTTATATCTCGACCTCGTAAGATCGGTCTAATGAGCTTTTGTATCTGTTCTCTTTCTTCTCCAACGCAGTTATTTAAAATTTTATCACGAGTGTCGCTATCAATAATGAAAGCTTCGTTTAATCCAGTTAAAATTCCACGATAAATATTCACATCCCAATCTTTCAATGGCTTTGCGACTTTTTCGATTTTATTTTTTAGCTCAAATTTGCTCTTATCAAGGAAAGTGAAATTTGTTTCGTTTAGCGTGGATTGTGGTATTTGGATAAATTTTTGCGTTTTTAAATTTATGGTGCTTGAAGCTAGGAAATTAAATTTTGAATTTTCACCGGCTCTTATTTTTCTAAAAATAGTAATCGCACTATCTACGCTCGCATCTTCGAAAACTTTAACCCCAGCAAAATCAATAATGTGTGTTATTTGCGTATTTTCTAATATAAATTTACGTAAATTCTCACCATAGCTGGCACGGAAAAATTTGTTTGAACATATAAAGCCTAAAAGCCCATCTTCTTTCAGGTGCGTAATGCCAAGCTCATAAAAATAGACAAACAAATCAGCCGTGCCACTATAAACTTTATATTTTTGTAGAGCTGGCTTTTGCTCTTTTATTGCCTCTTGTCTGACATAGGGAGGATTGCCGATAGCGACATCAAATTTAAAGTCAAAAGGAAATTCTAAAAGCGAGTTTGCAGCTACTAAATTTTTACTAAGATCTGTTAAAACTCGTCCTTTTGCAGCTGTGCGGAGCCAAAGAGATAGTCTGGCGATCTCAACTGCATCGGCATTTATATCTACGCCGTAAAGGTTATTTTCTAAAATAGTGCTTTCTATATCGTAAAGTCCCAAGCCCTCGCCCTCATATACTTTGCGGTAAGTGTCTAATGCGCTATGCTCGTTAATGAGAAATTCTAAAGCTTGGTTCAAAAATGCACCAGAGCCACAAGCTGGATCAAGTATCTTAAGAGATAAGAGCCACTCGCGGTAAGCATAAATTTTATCTTTGATCTCACTTTCTGCTTTGGTTAATTTTTTGGGATTTTTTGGTGCTAGTAGCTCATTTAGATCAAGCCCTAGCTCATCTTTTTTGGCTTTACAAAGCACACCAAGCGAATTTTCAATTATAAATTCTGTTATAAACTCTGGCGTATAAAATATGCCATCTTTTTTACGTTTGCTCTGTTTAGCATCAAATTCATTACCATTTATTTGTGCATTTAGCTCTTCAAGGTCGTTTAGTGAGCTTTCAAAGATATGCCCTAGGATATTTACACCGATGTCGCTTAAAAAGTCATAGTCACTTAAAAACTGCGCTTCAAGCACGCTATCGTCTATCTTTAGTGCATCAAGCTCAGTATCTGTGGCAAAAAGTCCGCCATTGTAGCGTTTGATATCAAGACGTTCACTGCCTTCATCAATGGCTTTAAAGTAAATTTTGTAAAAGTCATAAAAACTAAGCTCAGTAACTTGGTTTTGAAATTTATCTTTTATCTCGGCTATCGTGCGAAGTCTTAGTAGTCCGCGGTCTTCGGCAAATAGTATAAAGACAAACCTATCACATAGTTTTTGAGTCAGGCTTAAAAGCCTATTTTTATCAATACTAGCATTGTTTTTGCAAATATTTTTGAAAAGAGCAAGTCTAAATGCGCTAAAGTCTTTATAAAATTTATTTGAAATTTCGCGCTCGTGAGTGGCAAATTTCTCTTTTAGCTTTAACGGCAGATCCGTGCTAATGCTCTCAAATCTAAGCAGTAAATGAAGCTTCTTAAACTCCTCAAAGCTTGCTGTAAAAAGGTCAAATTTTTCAAATGTTGTTTTATTGCCGATGTAAAAGCGCAGTTCATTAAAATTTGAAACAACGACATATTTGGCATTTTCATGTGAGATAAAATAGCGAAAAGCTTGATCTACCGGGCTAAGCTCGCGGTTGGACGGAGTTTTATCAAGATGCTGTGTGGTCTGATCTTTTAGCTCGATCACGCATCTAACTTCGCCATTTATCAGTATCGCCCCATCTGCTTTTTTGCCGTCAGTTTCGTTCTTTTTCTCACGTTCAAGATTGAAATTTGTAGGATTAGTAGTGTCCAAAGTGTAGCCAAGGCAGTTTTCAAAGATATCTTTTAGAAACTGTGTTTGAAATTTCTCTTCTTTGAAATTCTTAATGTCGCTAGCTTTTGCCTGATACATTTGCAAATTTATATAACGCTTTTTAAGCTTCTCCTCGTCTTGATCTTGGGTTAGTAAGAATTTTGGATTAAAGATCGGCATCTTTTCTCTTTAAAATTTTAATTTCTTGGAATCTTATCTTTTTAAATTTTATATATTCCTTATTAAAAGGAAATAATTAATCAAAATTCATCAAAAAATAGCGTTTTTCTTGACAACTATAATAGCTTTTTTGTAAAATCGCGTTCTCTTTACGAAAAGACAAGCGTCTTTGCTCGTACGATCGCTTGATCCTATGCGAGTTATTTTGATGTAAAGAGGTCGCGAGTTTGCGACAAGTTCTTTTTAAAGGAAAACACATGGAAAGAATCAGGTTAAAGCTAAAAGCTTACGACCATAGAGTTCTAGACCGCACTGTTGCAGCAATCGTAGAAGCTGTCAAACGAACAGGTGCCGACGTTCGTGGCCCGGTACCAATGCCTACAAAGATCAAACGCTATACAGTCTTAAAATCTCCACACATCAACAAAGACTCACGTGAGCAGTTTGAGATGAGAATACACGCTCGCATGCTTGACATCGTAGCTGCTACTCCAGAAACTGTAGATAGCCTAACAAAACTCGACCTAGCTCCAGAAGTTAATGTCGAAGTTCGTGCGATGAAATAAGCGGACAAAAGGATAAGAGTATGGAATATATTGTAGAAAAAATAGGCATGAGTAGAACGATTGCCACGAAGAGTACGCCAGTTACACTACTTAAGCTAGTTGAGGCTAAAGTATGTGAGATCGACGAAAACAAACGTGCTATCGTAGCGTATGCCCACACTAAAGCAAACAACAAAGCTATCGCTGGTCAGCAAAAAAAATACAATCTGACCGCAGAATTTAACAAATTTGCTACGCTTGAAGTAGCTAATAGCGAAGTTGGAAACCTAGACTTTACACCATTAAATGAGGCTAAAATTTTAAAAGTTAGCTTTAACTCAAAAGGTAGAGGCTACCAAGGTGTGGTAAAAAGACATGGTTTTGGTGGTGGTCCAAAAAGCCACGGCTCACGTTTCCACAGACGCCACGGTTCAATTGGTAACTGCGAATGGCCAGGTCGTGTTCAACCAGGTATGAAAATGGCAGGACATATGGGTAATGAGAAAGTTACTGTTAAAAACGAGCTAATAAGCTTTGACGCTCAAAATGGCATCGTAGTTGTAAAAGGTTGCGTTCCTGGTCACAATGGTGCAATGGGTAAAATAAGGATTGTAAAATGAGTAAAATTCACGTATTAAACGATAAATTTGAAAATTCAGGCGAGTTAGAGCTTCCTGCAAGCTACGCTGAAGTAAATCCGCACAACCTATATCTTTATGTAAAATCTTACCTTGCTGGTATAAGAGCAAATTCGGCTCACACTAAAAGCCGTGCTTTTGTAAGCGGTGGTGGTAAAAAACCATGGAGACAAAAAGGACGTGGTGGTGCAAGAGCGGGTTCAACTAGAACTAACGTTTGGGTAGGCGGTGCAGTTGCATTTGGTCCAACAAACGAGAAAAACTATTTTCAAAAAGTCAATAAAAAACAAAAAAGACTAGCTCTTGAGTACGCTTTGGCAGTAAAAGCACAAGATGGTAAAATTTTCGCAGTAGATAGCATCTCAATCGAGTCTGGAAAGACAAAAGATGCAGCTAATATCATCAAAAATTTAAAAGTAAAAGACGCACTTATCGTTAAAGATTTACTAGACGATAAAACACTACTTGCTTTTAGAAATTTAGCAAACTGCTATGTAGTAGATGCGAATGAGGTAAATGCTTATCTTGTCTCTACATTTAGTTCGGTTATCATTGAAAAAGCTGCACTAAAAACTATAACAAAAGAGGGCTAAAATGGCGGATATAACTGATATCAAAACAATTATTTATACAGAAAAAACTCTAGGCCTTCAAGAACAAGGCGTTGTTGTTATCCAAACTTCACCAAGAGTTACAAAAAACAGCTTAAAAGCGGTTTTACAAGAGTATTTTGGAGTAACGCCTGTTCGCGTAAATTCACTTAGAATTAGCGGCAAAGTTAAGCGTTTTAGAGGAAGAGCAGGTCAGCGTGACGAGATAAAAAAATTCTACGTTAAGTTACCTGAAGGCGTAAGCCTAGAAAATACGGAGGCGTAAGATGGCTATAAAATCATATAAACCATATACACCTAGTCGTAGATATATGACTGGACTAAGCTCTGAAGATATAACAGCTAAACCAAGCGTTAGAAGCTTGCTTGTTAAAATACCTGCATCTGGTGGCAGAAATAACAATGGTCGTATAACTTCAAGACACAAAGAAGCAGGTGCAAAAAAACTTTATCGTATCATTGATTTCAAACGTCGTAAATTTGGTATAGAAGGTAAAGTTGAAGCGATCGAGTACGATCCAAATAGAAACTGCCGTATCGCTCTTATAGCTTACAAAGATGGTGAAAAGCGCTATATTATTAGACCAAATGGCCTAAATGTTGGCGATGTTATCGCATCTATTGATGAGGGTTCACTAGATATTAAGCCAGGCAACGCTATGAAATTAAGATTTATCCCAGTTGGTACTATCGTTCATAACGTAGAGCTAAAACCTGGTAAAGGCGCTCAGATAGCTCGTTCAGCTGGTGGTTATGCTCAGCTAATGGGTAAAGAAGAGAAGTATGTTATCTTAAGAATGCCAAGTGGCGAGATGAGACAAGTACTAGCTGAGTGTATGGCAAGTATTGGTGTAGTTGGCAACGAAGACTGGGCTAATATCACTATCGGTAAAGCTGGACGTAATCGCCACCGCGGTATCCGCCCACAAACACGTGGTTCTGCTATGAACCCAGTTGATCACCCACACGGTGGTGGTGAAGGTAAGAAAAATTCAGGCCGTCACCCAGTTACTCCATGGGGTAAACCAACTAAAGGTGCTAAGACTCGCCGTAAAAAAGCTAGCGATAAGCTTATAATTTCAAGAAGGAAAGGAAAATAGAGATGGCAAGATCACTCAAAAAAGGTCCTTTCGTAGATGATCATGTAATGAAAAAAGTTATTGCCGCAAAAAATGCAAACGATAACAAACCAATCAAGACTTGGTCAAGACGTAGCACGATTGTACCTGAAATGATTGGACTAACATTTAACGTTCATAATGGCAAGAGCTTTATTCCTGTATATGTTACAGAAAATCATATAGGCTATAAACTTGGCGAATTTGCTCCAACACGCACATTTAAGGGTCACAAAGGCTCAGTGCAAAAGAAAATCGGCAAGTAAGGGGAGATAATATGAGTAAAGCAATTATAAAATTCGTAAGACTTTCTCCTACAAAAGCAAGACTTATAGCAAGAGAAGTTCAAGGCATGAATGCCGAGCTAGCGCTTGCAAGCTTGCAATTTATGCCAAATCGTGGTGCTAAATTTATAGCAAACGCTATTAGCTCAGCAGTAGCAAATGGCGGATTTGAGCCAGAAGAGGTTGTAGTAACTAGTTGCCGCATTGATGCTGGTCCTGTATTAAAGAGATTTAGACCAAGAGCAAGAGGAACAGCGAGCAAAATTCGCAAACCTACTTCTCATGTAATGGTAGAAGTATCTAAACCTGAAAAGAAGGAAGCATAATATGGGACAAAAAGTAAATCCAATAGGTCTTAGACTAGGAATTAACCGCAACTGGGAATCTAGATGGTTTCCAACCAAACAAAGTCTTCCTGAAAATATCGGTGAAGATTACAAAATTCGTGCATTTTTAAAGAAAAAACTTTACTATGCAGGAATCAGCCAAATTCTAATCGAAAGAACGGCTAAAAAACTTCGTGTAACCGTAGTTGCAGCTCGTCCTGGTATCATCATCGGCAAAAAAGGTCAAGATGTTGAAAACCTAAAGAACGAAGTTAGCAAACTTATCGGTAAAGAAGTAAATGTAAATATCAAAGAAGAAAGAAAAGCTCAAGCTTCAGCTCAACTTGCTGCTGAAAACGTAGCTATGCAACTTGAAAAGCGTGTCGCATTTAGACGTGCTATGAAAAAAGTTATCCAAGGTGCTCAAAAATCAGGCGCTAAAGGTATCAAAATTTCAGTTGCTGGTCGTTTAGGTGGTGCTGAGATGGCAAGAACCGAGTGGTATCTAGAAGGTCGCGTTCCGCTTCATACTCTTAGAGCAAAGATAGATTACGGTGTAGCTGAGGCTCATACGACTTATGGAAACATAGGTATTAAAGTATGGATTTTTAAAGGTGAAGTTCTTCAAAAAGGTGTTCAACCTGAGAAAGCTGAAGAAGAAGCACCTAAGAAAACACGTAGAGCAAGAAGAGGTAAATAATTATGTTGATGCCTAAAAGAACGAAATTTCGTAAGCAAATGAAAGGTCGCAACCGTGGTTATGCGACTCGTGGAGCATCTTTAGCAACTGGCGAATTTGCACTTAAAGCTGTTGAAGCTGGCAGAATAAATTCTCGCCAAATAGAAGCTGCTCGTCAAGCTCTAACTCGTCACGTAAAAAGACAGGCTAAAATTTGGATTAGGGTTTTCCCTGATAAGCCACTTACTAAAAAACCTCTACAAACTCGTATGGGTAAAGGTAAGGCTGGAGTTGAAGAGTGGGTTATGAATATCAAACCTGGTCGTATAATATTTGAAATGGCTGGTGTTAGCGAAGAGCTAGCTCGTGAAGCTCTAACTTTGGCTTTACACAAACTTCCTTTCAAATCAAAATTTGTAACGCGAGAGAGTGAAAATGAAATATACTGAGTTAAAAGATAAGAGCGTTGCAGAATTAAACGCGTTGCTAAAAGAGAAAAAGGTGCTTTTATTTACTTTAAGACAAAAGCTAAAAACTATGCAGTTAAGCAACCCTAATGAGATTAGTGCTGTTCGCAAAGAGATAGCTCAGATCAACACTGCAATTAGTGCAACAAGACAAGGGGCGTAAAATGGCATTAAAAAGAGAAATTCAAGGTGTTGTTTTACAAAAAGCTGGAGATAAAACAGCTACTATTTTGGTAGAAAGACGCGTTATGCATCCAAGATACCATAAATTTGTAAAACGCTTTAAAAAATATTTAGTTCACGATGAGAAAAATGAGACAAGAGCAGGCGATACGGTTGTTGCGATCGAGTGCAGACCACTTTCAGCTCGCAAGAATTTTCGCTTAAAAGCTGTATTGGCAAAGGGAGTTGAGTAATGATTCAAAGTTTTACAAGACTTGCAGTTGCTGATAATAGTGGTGCAAAAGAGTTAATGTGTATAAAAGTTCTTGGCGGCAGCAAAAGAAGATACGCTACACTTGGCGATATCATAGTTTGCTCTGTTAAAAAAGCTCTTCCAAATGGTAAGATCAAAAAAGGACAGGTTGTAAAAGCTGTTGTTGTAAGAACTAAAAAAGAGGTTCAAAGAGATAATGGTTCGCTAATCCGCTTTGACGAGAACGCAGCTGTTATACTTGATAGCAAAAAAGAGCCAGTCGGCACTCGTATTTTTGGACCAGTTGGACGTGAAGTTAGATATGCTAACTTTATGAAGATTGTTTCGCTAGCTCCGGAGGTTTTATAATGGCTAATGTAAAATTTAAAGTCAAAAAAGGCGATACCGTTAAGATCATCGCTGGTGACGATAAAGGCAAAACTGGTAAAATTTTAGCAGTTCTTGCAAAAAAAGGTCAGGTTATAGTTGAGGGATGCAAAATAGCTAAAAAAGCTATCAAACCAAGCGAAAAAACTCCAAATGGTGGCCACGTAAATAAAGAGATGCCAATTGACATATCAAATGTCGCGAAAGTTGAAGGATAAGAGATATGAGTAGATTAAAAGATAAATTTAACGAAACTATCAAGCCAGCTCTCGTAAAAGAATTTGACATCAAAAATCCAATGCTTATCCCTGCGCTTGAGAAAATCGTGATCAGTGTAGGTGCTGGAGACTCTGCGAAAGATCAGAAAGTGCTTCAAAATATGGCTGATACCATTTCACTTATCGCTGGACAAAAAGCGGTTATCACTGATGCTAAAAAATCAGTTGCTGGCTTTAAAGTTCGCGAGGGTTTTCCTGTTGGTATCAAAGTAACTTTGAGAAAAGAGCAAATGTATGCTTTCTTAGATAAGCTAATCAGCGTTGCTCTTCCAAGAGTTAAAGACTTCCGTGGTCTTCCAAAAAATGGTTTTGATGGACGTGGAAACTATAACTTCGGTCTTAGTGAGCAGCTAATGTTTCCAGAGGTTGAGTATGATAAAATTTTACGAACTCATGGTATGAATATTACGATTGCTACTACGGCTAAAAATGATAAAGAGGCATTCAAATTGCTAGAGCTATTTGGTGTGCCGTTTGCAAAAGGAAAGTAAAATGGCAAAGAAATCAATGATAGCAAAAGCTGCACGCAAGCCAAAATTTGCGGTTCGTGGCTATACTAGATGCCAAATTTGCGGTCGTCCGCACTCTGTTTATAAAGATTTTGGAATTTGCCGTGTTTGCCTAAGAAAAATGGCTAACGAAGGCCTAATACCTGGTCTTAAAAAAGCAAGTTGGTAAGGAAGAGAAATGTTAAACGATTTAATATCAGATGGATTAACACGCATTAGAAATGCAAGTATGAGAAAGCTTGAAACTGCGAAATTGCTTCATTCTAAGGTTGTTGAGGCTACTCTTTCTATCCTTGCAGCAAAAGGCTATGTAGAGAGCTACAACGTTATCGAAGAAGGTAACAAGAAATTTATAAATGTAGTTTTAAAGTATGATGAGTACGGCAGAAGCGTTATAAACGAGCTTAAAAGGGTTTCAAAACCTGGTCGCCGTGTTTATCAAGGCAAAGACGACATTAAGCGTTTTAAAAATGGTTACGGAACAGTTATCGTTAGCACAAGCAAAGGCGTTATGAGTGGTATTGAAGCAAGTAAAGCTGGAGTTGGCGGCGAAGTTCTTTGTACGGTTTGGTAATAAACTGAATTAAACGCTATTTAACCTTATGATTTTAAGGTTAAATCTTTAGCTTGGTAAAATTTTAGATTTTGCCAAAGCTAAATTTAGAAATTCAAATGAAGGTTTCGTCAAATTTGACGATAAAATTTACGGCATTGTGGTGTTTATTCGTAAATGTAGGAACACCCTAGACAAGTAAAGGAAAAAAATGTCACGTATTGGAAAACAGCCTATCGCTATCCCAAGTGGTGTAGACGTTAGCGTTGAAAATAATGTCCTAAAATTTAAAAAGGGCAATCATATAAAAGAGCTTGACACAAAAGGTCACGTTGATGTCAAGATAGAAAATGGTCATATAGTTTTTGCTCCAAAAGGCGAAGATCGCCAAAGTAGAGCTTACTGGGGAACATATAGAGCACTTGCTAATAATATCGTAACTGGTATCACTGCGGGATTTACTCGTCAGCTTGAGATCAACGGCGTTGGTTACAAAGCAGCTGCAAAAGGTAAAATTTTAGAGCTTTCTCTTGGTTTTTCACACCTTATCAACTATGAGCTACCAGCAGGCGTTGAAGCTAGTGTTGAGAAAAACGTTATTACTATCAAAGGCGATGACAAACAAGTAGTAGGTCAAGTGGCTGCTCAAGTTAGAGGATTTAGACCACCTGAGCCATATAAAGGCAAAGGCGTTAAATATCTAGAAGAACGCATCATCCGCAAAGCGGGCAAGACATCTAAGAAGTAAGGAGCGGTAAATGACAGCAAAAGTATTAAAAAGAAAAATCGCTCTTAGAATTAAG
Organism: Campylobacter concisus ATCC 51562; assembly: GCF_000466745.1. NCBI lineage: Bacteria > Pseudomonadati > Campylobacterota > Epsilonproteobacteria > Campylobacterales > Campylobacteraceae > Campylobacter > Campylobacter concisus. The sequence continues at coordinate 30,371 of NZ_ANNI01000004.1, forward strand.
AGAAAAAGAAGAATCAGAGGTAAAATTTCTGGTGTTGCAACTTGCCCAAGAGTTTCTATTTTCAAATCAAACAGAACTCTTTATGTTCAAGCGATTGACGACGTTACAGCTACTACACTAGCTGCAGTTGATGGTAGAAAAATAGGCATAAAAGCAAATAAAGAAGGTGCGGTCACTTTAGCTAAAGAATTTGCTAAGGCTTTAAAAGCTAAGAAGATAGATGTTGCAGTTTTTGATAGAAATGGTTATTTATACCATGGCGTTATCGCAGCATTTGCTGAAGCTTTAAGAGAAAATGGCATCAAGCTATAACCCAAAGGAAAATCGATGGAAAAATATAATAGAGAAGAATTTGAAGAAGTAATCGTCGATATCGGTCGGGTTACAAAGGTTGTTAAAGGTGGTCGTAGATTTAGATTTACAGCTTTAGTTGTTGTTGGTAATAGAAATGGTCTAGTTGGCTTTGGTTATGGTAAAGCTAAAGAGGTACCAGATGCGATGAGAAAAGCGATTGACGACGCATTTAAAAATATTATCCATGTTAAGATCAAAGGCACAACTATCCCTCACGATGTAGAGGTAAAATACAACGCAAGTAGAATGCTACTTCGCCCAGCTAGTGAGGGTACTGGTGTTATCGCTGGTGGTAGTGCACGTCCTATTATCGAGCTTGCAGGTATTAAGGATATCCTTACTAAATCACTTGGCTCAAACAACTCAGCAAACGTCGTTCGTGCTACTATAAAAGCACTTAGTTTGCTAAAAAGCTAAGAGAAAGGAGTTAAGATGGCATTAGAAAAATTAACACCTGCTGCAGGTTCAACTCATGCAACCAAAAGAATAGGTCGTGGCCAAGGCAGTGGCAATGGCAAAACTGCTGGCAAAGGTAATAAAGGTCAAAGAGCAAGAAAAGGCTACAATGAGAAAAGAGGTTTTGAGGGCGGACAGCAACCACTTCAAAGACGTCTTCCAAAAGTAGGTTTTACTTCTAAATTTGAAAAACCTTATGTTATTAATGTCGAGAAAATTGCAGCAATAAAAGAGCTTGCTGAAATTTCAATAGCAACAATAGCTAGCGTTCATAAAATTTCAAAGAGCGTTACTAAGATAAAACTAATCGGTGCAAGTGCAAAAGCTCTTGCTTCAAAGATTAAAGACGAGAACGTTAGCGTTAGCGGAACAAAATAATGGATAAAACACTGACCAACAAGATTTTAATCACGTTGGCATTTTTGTTCGCATACAGGATACTGGCTTATGTGCCAGTTCCTGGTGTTAATGTCGACGTAATTAAAGAATTCTTCAATTCAAACAATAGCAATGCCTTGGGTCTGTTTAATATGTTTAGTGGTAAAGCTGCTGAGCGTTTAAGTATTATCTCTCTGGGTATCATGCCTTATATTACAGCTTCGATCATTATGGAGCTTTTAGCAGCAACATTTCCAAAATTAGGTCAGATGAAAAAAGAGCGTGACGGTATGCAAAAATATATGCAAATCATACGTTATGCAACCATCGTTATCACTCTTGTACAATCAATCGGTGTTTCTATCGGACTTCAAAGCTTAAGCGGACGTGGTGGCGAACAAGCTATCATGATAGATATAAATTTATTTATCGCGATCTCTGCCGTGTCTATGCTAACTGGAACTATGCTACTTATGTGGATAGGCGAGCAAATAACACAACGTGGTATAGGCAATGGTATAAGTCTTATCATCTTTGCTGGTATCGTCTCTGGTATACCTAGTGCGATCGGTGGAACTGTAAATTTGGTAAATACTTCTGAGATGAATTTCCTAACAGTTATCGCTATTTTGGTGATTATATTAGCTACTATTGGTGCTATTATATTTGTCGAGATGGGCGAAAGGCGTATCCCTATTTCTTACTCAAGAAAAGTGATAATGGAAAATCAAAACAAACGTATAATGAACTATATACCGATCAAAGTAAATTTGAGCGGTGTTATTCCACCGATATTTGCTAGTGCGATTTTGATGTTTCCTAGTACTATTTTACAAGCTAGTACAAATCCGATCATCCAAGCTATCAACGACTTTTTAAGTCCAAATGGCTATATGTTTAACGTTTTAACATTTTTATTTATCATCTTCTTTGCGTTTTTCTATGCATCGATCGTATTTAACACAAAAGATATAAGTGAAAATTTAAAGAAACAAGGCGGATTTATCCCAGGTGTTAGACCAGGCGAGAGTACAGCTAGTTATCTAAATGAAGTAGCTGGCAGGCTAACTTTGGGCGGTGCTTTATATCTAGGCATCATCTCAACCTTACCATGGGTACTTGTAAAAACTATGGGTGTACCATTTTATTTTGGTGGCACGTCAGTACTTATCGTGGTATCTGTCGCTCTGGATACTATGAGGCGTATAGAAGCTCAGTCTTATACAAACAAATACCAAACTCTAAGTGCAGTAGGTCTATAAAATGGCTATCACGCTAAAAAGACCGGTTGAGATAGAGAAAATGAGAGCGGCGAACAAGATCGTCGCTCGAACTCTTGATCACATTTCTACGATTATAAAGCCTGGAATTTCCCTTCTTGAGATAGATAAAATTTGTGAAGATATGATAAGGGCTGCTGGGGCAAAACCTGCTTTTAAAGGTCTTTATGGCTTTCCAAATGCAGCTTGCATAAGCGTCAATGAAGTGGTGATCCACGGAATCCCAAATGAGTATAAGCTAAAAGAGGGTGATATCGTTAGCGTTGATATCGGCTCAAATTTAGATGGTTATTTTGGTGATTCGGCTAGGACATTTGGAGTTGGTAAAATTTCAAAAGAAGACGAGGCTTTGATCGCTTGCTCAAAAGATGCACTATATTTTGCGATTGACTATATAAGAGCTGGTATGCATTTTAAAGAAATTTGCTATGAGCTTGAGAAATTTATTCTTGGTAGAGGTTATGTGCCTTTACGTGGATATTGCGGTCACGGTATAGGAAAAAGGCCACACGAAGAGCCAGAAATTCCAAACTATCTTGAGGGGCATAACCCAAAAGCTGGACCAAAGATAAAAGAAGGAATGGTATTTTGTATAGAGCCAATGATCTGCCAAAAAGACGGCACGCCAGTTTTGGGAAGTGATAACTGGAAAGTAACCTCAAAAGATGGTTTGAGAACTAGCCATTATGAGCATTGCATGGCGATAGTTAATGGTAAAGCCGAAATTTTAAGCCAAGCATAAAATTTATAGTAAAAATTTAAAGAAAGGAGAGTTTGTGGCAAAAGACGATGTCATTGAGATTGATGGAAATGTTGTTGAAGCACTGCCAAATGCAACTTTTAAAGTTGAGCTTGACAACAAACATATAATTTTATGTCATATCGCCGGAAAAATGAGAATGCATTATATAAAGATAATGCCTGGCGACCGCGTAAAAGTAGAACTTACGCCATATAGCCTAGATAAGGGCAGGATCACTTATAGATATAAGTAAATTTAGCCTCTTGGCAAATATGCTAAGTAAATTTAAAGCTGGTTTTGGATAAAATCCAAGCTTTGCGAAAAGCTGTATGAAGAATTATTTTCAAAGTTCCCCACTTATTTTGAAAATAGTTGGTCTAGATTCTTTCTTTAGACCTGATGCAGCCCCTAAAAAAGTGGAATAAATTTTTAGGAGACTAAAATGAAAGTTCGTCCTTCTGTAAAGAAGATGTGTGACAAATGTAAAATTGTCAAACGTAGTGGCATAATTCGTGTTATCTGCGAAAATCCAAAACATAAACAAAGACAAGGATAAGGCATGGCACGTATTGCAGGTGTAGATTTACCAAACAAAAAGAGAATAGAGTATGGTTTGACTTATATCTATGGTATAGGTCTTTATAAATCTCGTCAAATTCTTGACGCAGCTGGAATTTCTTACGACAAGAGAGTTTATGAGCTTAGTGAAGACGAAGCGGCAGCCATCCGTAAAGAAATTCAAGAGCATCATATCGTTGAGGGTGATTTGAGAAAACAAGTTGCTATGGATATCAAAGCTCTTATGGATCTTGGAAGTTATAGAGGTCTTCGCCACAGAAAAGGTCTTCCTGTTCGTGGTCAAAAGACTAAAACTAATGCTAGAACCAGAAAAGGCAGACGTAAAACTGTCGGTGCAGCTACTAAGTAAGGCAAGGGTTAAAGGATAATAAATGGCGAAAAGAAAAATTGTTAAGAAAAAAGTAGTTAGAAAAAGTATAGCCAAAGGTATCGTTTATATCAGCGCAACATTTAATAATACTATGGTAACTGTAACTGATGAAATGGGAAATGCTATTGCATGGAGTAGTGCAGGTGGCTTAGGCTTTAAAGGTAGTAAAAAATCAACTCCTTATGCAGCTCAGCAGGCAGTTGAAGATGCTCTAAATAAAGCAAAAGAGCATGGTATAAAAGAAGTTGGTATTAAGGTTCAAGGTCCAGGTAGCGGACGTGAAACGGCTGTTAAAAGTGTAGGAACTGTTGAAGGAATTAAAGTATCTTTCTTTAAAGACATTACACCTTTACCACACAATGGTTGTAGACCGCCAAAACGCCGCCGCGTATAATTAGAGAAAATTAGGAGAAATTATTATGGCTAGATATACAGGACCTGTTGAAAAATTAGAAAGACGTCTTGGTGTGTCTCTTGCGTTAAAAGGCGAAAGAAGACTTGCTGGTAAAAGCGCTTTAGAAAAAAGACCTTATGCGCCAGGACAACACGGACAAAGAAGAGCAAAAATAAGCGAATATGGCTTACAACTTCGTGAGAAGCAAAAAGCTAAATTTATGTATGGTGTTTCAGAGAAACAATTTAGAAGATTGTTCCAAGAAGCAGCACGCCGCGAGGGCAACACTGGTGCTCTTTTGGTTCAACTATTAGAACAGAGATTAGATAATGTTGTTTATAGAATGGGCTTTGCAACGACTCGTCGTTTTGCTCGCCAGCTTGTAACTCACGGACATATTTTAGTAAATGGCAAAAGAGTAGATATACCATCTTACAGAGTTGAACCTGGCGCAAAAGTAGAGATTATCGAAAAATCTAAAAACAATCCACAAATTGTTCGTGCGATAGATCTTACAGCACAAACTGGTATTGTTGCTTGGGTAGATGTTGAAAAAGAGAAAAAATTTGGAATTTTCACTAGAAATCCAGAAAGAGAAGAGGTTATCATTCCTGTTGAGGAAAGATTTATAGTAGAGCTTTATTCAAAATAATAGAGGGTATAAAGATGAGAAAGATTACTACATCAGCTTATATGCCAACTGAAATTGAAGTTAAAAGTGTTAGTGAAAATGTTGCTAACATTACAGCGTACCCTTTTGAAGCAGGTTATGCTGTTACTTTGGCTCACCCATTGCGTCGTCTTCTTTACACAAGTACAGTAGGTTTTGCTCCTATTGGTGTAAAGATAAAAGGCGTTAGTCACGAATTTGATAGTATGCGAGGTATGCTAGAGGACGTAGCTTTTTTTATTATAAATTTGAAAAAGATCAGATTTAAATTAAAAAGCACCAGCGAGCGCGAAGTTATAGAGTATAGCTTTAAAGGACCAAAAGAGATAACTGGGGCTGATCTAAATAATGATCTAGTTGAGATCGTTAACCCAGACGCATACCTTGCTACAATAAACGAAGATGCTGAGTTAAATTTTTCAGTTATCATTCAAAAAGGTATCGGATATGTTCCTAGTGAAGAGATCAGAGAAGAGATTGAAGACGACTATATCGCACTTGATGCTTTCTTTACACCTGTTAAAAAAGCAGTTTATGATATACAAAATGTCTTGGTTGAGGATGATCCAGACTATGAAAAGATCGTATTTACTATAACAACTGATGGTCAAGTTAGTCCGATAGAGGCTTTTAAAAATTGTTTAGAAGCTATGTATCAACAAATGTCAGTATTTAAAGGAATTTTGGATATTAATGTTAGTACTCCAGTTGCTAGCTCAAGTGCAGGTGGTGAGTTTTCAAAGTTACTTTCTAGCGTAGAAGATCTAAATTTAAGTGCTAGAAGTTTTAACTGCCTTGACAAAGCTGATATTAGATTTATCGGCGAGCTTGCGCTAATGGACGAAAATGAGCTTAAAGAGCTTAAAAATTTAGGTAAAAAATCTCTTGAAGAGATTAAAGCGGTTATGGAAGAGATAGGCTATCCAGTTGGTGCCGATGTGTTAAAAGATGGCAAAGAGCAACTAAGAAGGAAAATAACCGAGCTTAAAGCACAAATGAGTGTAAAAGAATAAAAGGACAATAGATGAGACATAAACACGGATATCGCAAACTTGGTAGAACGTCATCTCATAGATCTGCATTGCTTAAAAATTTGGCGATAGCTATCATCAAAAGCGAAAAGATAGAGACGACTTTACCAAAAGCAAAAGAGCTTAGAAGCTATGTTGAAAAGCTGATCACAAGAGCTAGAAAAGGTGACTCTAACGCTCATAGAGCAGTATTTGCTTCTTTACAAGATAAAGAAACAACAAATAAATTAGTTACTGAAGTAGCTCCAAAATTTAAAGAGCGCAATGGTGGCTATACAAGAATCATCAAGACTCGTGTTCGTAGAGGCGACGCGGCAGAGATGGCTTATATAGAGCTAGTAGCTGAATAATTATTAGAGAGCTTCGGCTCTCTTTTTAATTTCTTGAATATAAAATTCCTATTTTTAAAATAGACCTTTCTTTCAAAAGTTTTCAAAAGCTATAAATTTCTTTAATTATCTATCAAAATTATTAACCAAAACCATAAAATTTTATAGTTAAAAGTTGTAAATCTTTTAATCTAAAATCATATTTAATTTTTACCTTTGAACTCTTTACTAAATTTTTATTTTATAAAGACGATATTTGTTTCAAATATCTTATAAATTTCAAAGGATTTGAGATGATAGGTAGTGTAAATGGAGTTGGGACAAATTTTTATGTTGGCTCACAAAGTAGTAGAGCACAAGAGCTTGATACTAAAAATACTAAATCCAATATAGACAAAAATTCTTTAAATGATTTATCTAGCGGTTTGGTTGATGAACGAAAAAGTTATACCGATACTAGAGGTGAGCCAATAAATTTAAATGAAACAAATACGACAAAATTTCAAAAAAATAGTGAGAATCTAACATTTGCTAGCAATTTCTCGTTATCAGGCATAGCTGCTAATGGCAAGATAAGCATCTGGGGCAAGCTCATGGGATATGACAAACAAGTCAACCAAGATGAGATAAATGATCTCAAAAATTTTATCAATCAGACCAAAGCACTTGGCTTTGGCAGAGCTCACGAAGAGATCATAGGATATTATCCAACAGATGTCGATCTCTTTGCAAAAGAGTACACATCAAAACTTGATGGTAACACACTTCTTGGGCTTGGCCACAAGAGCCACGTGGAAGGGTTTGAGATACTTGATAAAGACCTAAGCATAGATGAGCTTAAAGATAAGTGGATTGATTATGCGCTTAGGCAGTATCTTGGCGAAAGAGTCGGTGTGGAGAGTATCACAATAGGTAAAAAGGCTATCTCCATGCTAACTAGTACAAATAAGCCTCCAGTTGAGTATCAAACTCTACAAAATATAAATTTCACTGATGAAGAGAGCAGACAGAGATTTCTTACGCTTATGAAAGCTGGCATGAAGAGTGGGGCGGATTTTAAAGAGGTGGTAGAGGGCGTGCTCTCGCTTTATAATGTGCAAAATACGGACAAACTTGATGGCAACAAAGTCTATGCTTCAGTGATCGGACGAAGCGAGAAACTGGCTACTTACGACATCAACAAAGATGAGAAATTTGCCTATCTTAAGGAGCTAATGCAGCTTGAGAAAAACGGAGTTGACATACTAAAGCTAATGGAAAAAGTGGAGCAAAAACAGAAATTAGATATAAAAGTATAGGCTAAATTTATATTTTTGTACCGCCTATCTTTTATGATTTTAGTCATAAGAGGCTCTTTTTACTTGGTTTAAATTTTTAAATGATAGAATCTTGATTTCTATTATTAAAATTACGGAGAACTCGTGAGAAAGCTACTTTGGCTAAATCCCGTTGTAAAAAATATGTATGACTTCTCTGCGTTAAAAGAGCTTTTGCAAAATAAGGACTTTAACATAGTGGAGTGCGAAAAAGATCATGTTCGTGATGTCAAAAATTCATATAAAAATTTATGCTCTAAAGGCATGGTTTTAGATAGTCGCTGTCCAAGAGCTGTAAATTTTATAAGATCAAATTTTAAAGAATTTTCAAACAATATTTCAAACTTAAATCCCATTTTAATAGAAAGCGCCATCGAGCTTAGCTCAAATCTAAAAGAAAATGAGTGGCTTTATATAACAACGCCTTGTGAGGACTTGGCTGAGCTTGGAAATTCTTTAAAATTAGAGCGAACTACATTTTTAACATGGAAAAATTTTAAAGAGCTAAACGACATAAATTTACAAATAAGCAAAATAGAATCAAGCCCGATCCCACCTGGATTTTTTGAAAATTTAGGCATAAAAACACTAAGCTTATGCAGTAAAGAAAAGATACAAAACGCATTTTCATATAAATTTAGCGAGCTTAAAAACTATCAGATCATCGAGCTTTTATACTGCGAAAACGGCTGTCACAATGGAGATGGGCTGTGATAGAAATTTTTAAAAAGAGCATTTTGATCCTAGTGATCTTTGCTCTCTGGCAGGTCGTTTGCGAGCTAGAAATTTTCACGCCCTATATCTTGCCAAGTCCTATTACGACACTTAAAACGATGTTTGATATGAGCTTAAGCGGCGAGCTAATAACGCATGTGATGATTAGCTTTAAGCGTATATTTGTTGGTTATATTTTGGCTTTTGTTTTGGCATTTATTTTTGGCGGAGTGGCGGCGCTATTTCCAAAAGCTAGCATTTATTATGAGTGGATACTAGAGTTTTTTAGAAATGTTCCGCCACTTAGCCTTATTGCCATTTTAGTGCTTTGGTTTGGTATAAACGAAACTCCAAAAATTATTATTATCATCCTAGCATCGTTTTTCCCAATGTTTTTAAGTATTTCAAAAGGGCTAACTAGCTGCGATGTGAAGCTTATTGAAGTTGGTAAAATTTTTTGTTTTAGTAAATTTGAAATTTTTTACAAAATCATCCTAAAAAATGCCATAAAAGATATTTTTGTAGGTATGCGCATAGGTTTTGGCTACGCGATGCGAGCGATTGTGGGAGCGGAGATGATCGCAGCTTCTAGCGGGCTAGGCTATCTCATACTTGATGCTGAGGAGCTTTCGCGTGCAGATAGGATATTTGTAGGCATTTTTACGATAGGAATTTGCGGCGTGCTCATAGATAGGATATTTTTGTTTTTGATATCTAAATTTAGCCTTTTGCGAGGTGAAAAATGATAGAAATTTCAAATTTATCCAAGCATTTTTTTATTAATGACAAGCGTATCGACGTTTTAAAAGAGCTAAATTTAACTATAAAAAAAGATAAGATCACCGTTATACTTGGCAGAAGTGGTTGCGGTAAAACGACTCTTTTAAGGCTTATTGCTGGACTTGAGAGCGTAAGCCTTGGCGAGATAAATTTTAAAGAGCAAGCAAAGATTGGTTTTGTATTTCAAGAGCCTAGGCTAATGCCTTTTTTAAATGTCTATGAAAATATCGTATTTGCGCTTAAAAAGTGTGAGATAGACGAGGCAAAGATAGATAGGCTCATATCGATGATAGGGCTTAATGACTTTAAATTCGCCGCTGTTTCGCAGCTATCTGGTGGCATGAGTTCGCGCGTTTCTCTTGCAAGAGTGCTTGCATACGAAGCAAATTTGATCCTTATGGATGAGCCATTTGCAGCACTTGATACTTTTACGAGAGCCAGCATGCAGGCTGAAATTTTAAAGCTTCAAGTCGGTAAAACCATCATTTTTGTCACACATAATGTCGATGAAGCCCTATATTTAGCAGACGAGATAATTTTGCTTGAAAAAGGCGGGATGAAATCAAGCTATGATCTATCAAATCTAGCTAAGCCAAGAGATTTGCTTTGCGATAAACTAATAAATTTAAAGCGTAAAATTTTGAGCGAAATTTAGCATTTTATAAAATGATAATTAAAACCAAAACGAAGCAAAAAGTTATATAATTTGAAAAATTTTTAAAGGAGCAAATATGAGAAAGTTTTTTAAGATTTTGTGTGCAGCCTCTTTATTTTGTCTAGTCACAAACGCAAGCGAGCTAGATAAGATCGGCATGACCTACGTCAAATCGCCGCTAAATGTCCCCTCAATCGTCGATAAATTTAAAGGCTTTTATGCTAAATCTTTTGGCGTACCGGTCGAGTACTCCGAGATCACCTCAGGTGCAAAGCAGACTCAAGCTCTAGCTTCAAACTCACTTCAGTTTTTAAACTGTGTTGGCGGAACTTCAGTCATACTTGCTGCATCGAACAAAGCTGACATAAAGATCATAAGTGCCTATTCAAGAGCACCTGAAGCTTTTGCGATATTTGCTAAAGATAAAGGCATAAAAACCGCTAAAGACCTAAAAGGTAAAAAAATAGCAGGCCCAAAAGGCACGATATTAAATGAGCTTTTGGTTAGATATCTTGCTCTTGGCGGACTTGGTATAAATGATGTAGAGTTCGTTTCTATGGGTATCCCAGCTGCACAAGCTGCACTTGAAAATGGTAGCGTTGATGCAGCACTTCTTGCAGGCCCAGCTGCTTATAATGCTAAAAAATCAGGACTTAGTGTCGTAACAACAAGCAAGGGCGTCATCACTCCAGTCATCGTCACTGCCACAAGCGGAGAATTTTACAAAAAGCATAAAGATCTAGTTGAAAAATTTAAAAAGGCCCAAGATGAAATTTTGGCTTTTATGAAAGCAAATGAGGAAGAGGCATTAAAATTTACAGCTGAAGAGACCGGGCTTAGCATAGAGGCGGTAAAGAGTATGTATCCGCAGTATGACTTTAGTCCAAAGATTACGGCTGAAGATATAAAAGCACTTGAGGCTACGCAAGAATTTATGCTTGAGAGTAAGATGATTGAACAAAAAGTAGATATAAAATCGCTTCTAATAGATTAAACAAAAAGGGCAAATTTGCCCTTTTATCCTAAAACTTATAATCAAAAAATTTACTAAATTTTAGCTCAAATATTTAATAATCAAAACTGACTAGGTGTGTCAAAAGGGTTTACATTACAAAGCAAAATTAGCACTAAGCAAAAATATAGCCATTATTTTTTGCATTTTTATTTTGCTATAATAGCCCAAAAATTTAATAGGAAAAAATATGATCCCATTTAGCGATGAAGAACTTTTAAAACCAGTCAGTGCGAGTTTGCAAAAGGTATTACCGATGCTTGAAAATGATGGCGGTGGCATGGAGCTACTTGGCATAAAAAACGGCAAAATTTATGTAAGACTTACAGGGCATTGCCATGGATGTGCAGCTAGTACAACTACACTAAAGTATGGACTCGAAAGACAACTTCGTATGGATATTCACCCAGAGCTTGAGGTCGTAAATATCCCGATCGGCGAGGAATTTGACATTGATAGATTATAAAAAAATAGGCATTAAACACTTCAAACGTTCTAAATTTAAAGAAGCGATCTTTTACTTCTCTCTAGCTTACGAAAAGACACAGGATAAAAATTTACTATTTTTGATACAAATTTGCTCCCTTGGCGAGAAAAATGCAGAGGAAGCAAAGCTTTTATTTGACTATTTTATGGATAAACTAAGAGCTGGCGAAGATGATGAAGGAATGGATGAAATTTTAAAAATTTTAGAATCAAGATTGGCTAGCGATGAGTATTTTGAAGAGCAAGACGCGATCAGCTACGAGGACTTTAAAAAGGCTGTTTATAAGGATGGGAGCTTCAAAAAGGTCTTTGAAAATATCATGTTCTCAACCAAGGTCATGATCTCAAACAAAGATGATTTTTTAGAATTTTTAGGAAATTTGATAAAAAATGACTTTATCGAAATGAGTATAAACTATCTTGAGAGTGCAGCGGTGATGTTTGGCGGTGATGAGCGCATAGATCAGCTTTTTAAAGAGATACAAAAAAGACAAAACGATGAAAATATCAGTAGAAAATAGCTTCATAACGGATGACTCAAACGAGTGCGAAGAGGGCTCATTTTTCGTGCAAACTGCTGCAAACGCAAAATTTGCAGAGGCAGCGGTAAAAAATGGCGCTAAGATAATCAGCCTTGAAGAGTGCAAGAAGCTTTTAAAAATAGACGAAAACTTAAAGATAGTTGGCATCACGGGCACAAATGGCAAGACCACAACGGCTGCTACTATCTATGAGACTTTGCGAAATTTAGGCAAAAAATGCGGCCTAAGTGGCACCAGAGGGGCATTTATAGAGGGCAAGCAGATAGATGACAAGGCGCTTACGACAAGTGCTATTTTAAAGACGCTTTCTTACCTCAAAGCAGCTAGCGAGCATGGCTGCGAGTACTTCGTGATGGAGGTTAGCTCACACGCGATCGCTCAAAAGCGTATAGAGAGCTTGAAATTTGCTCTAAAAATTTTTACAAATTTGACTCAAGACCACCTCGACTACCACAAGAGCATGGAGGAGTACGCTAGGGTAAAGTCGAGTTTTTTTGATGATGATTGCATGAAGCTTATAAATGCTGATGATAATGGCATTAAATTCAATCCAAAAAACGCTTATACGTATTCGCTTAAAAAGCCAGCCAGCTTTGCGCCGGTAGTTTATGGGCTAAAGGGTGGCATAGACGCGGTTATCAAGACGCCAAATGGCGATGTGGAGATAGACTCAAGCTTGCAAGGCGAGTTTAATCTTTATAATCTAATTGCAGCACTCGGCGCTGTTTGCCTGCTAGAGCGTCCAGATGCAGCTGCACTTTCAAAGGCGATAAGTAAATTTAAAGGTGTGAGCGGCAGGATGGAGGTAGTTAGCACCGATCCGCTAGTCATCGTTGACTTTGCTCATACGCCAGATGGCATCGAAAAGGTGCTAAACTCGCTTAGACATCTAAATTTGATCGCGGTCTTTGGTGCAGGCGGCGATAGAGATAGGACAAAGCGCCCTAAAATGGGAGCGATAGCCCAAAAATACGCAAGAATTTGCATCGTCACAAGTGACAATCCAAGAAGCGAAGAGCCGGAGAGCATAATAGATGAAATTTGTGCTGGCATGAGCCAAAATGAAAATTTGATACGAAACGCCAACCGCAAAGAGGCGATCGCACTAGCCATTAGCAAGCTAGAACCCGGCTGGGCGCTTGTCATACTTGGCAAAGGCGACGAGCCATATCAAGAGATAAATGGCGTCAAGCACCCATTTAGCGACAAAGAAGTAGTAAAAGAGCTTTTAAAGAGGTAAAAATGAATATAGAAATTTTAGCTAGTAAGATCCACAGGGCCGTCGTAACAGACGCAAATTTAAACTATGTTGGCTCAATCAGCATCGGCGAGGAGCTTATAAAGGCTGCAAATTTGATAGAAAATCAAAAGGTTGAAATTTTAGACGTAAATAACGGCGAGAGATTTGCCACATACGTGATCAAGGGCAAAAAAGGCGAAATTTGCCTAAACGGCGCAGCTGCTAGAAAGGTCTGTGTTGGCGACGTGGTCATCATCGTAGCTTATGCTAGTATGAAATTTAAAAAGGCTAAGAAATTTAAGCCAACCATCGTGCACGTAAATAACAAAAACGAGATCATAAAGGAGTAGTCGATGTTTGAGGGATTTGACTTTTCAAAGATGGGGCAGATGCTTGAGGATGTGCAAAGACAAGCCAAGCAGATGGAAGAAGAGAGCAAAAATAAAGAATTTGGCGCAAAAAGCGGCGGCGGACTAGTGAGCGTGAGAGCAAACGGCAGCGGCGAGATACTTGATATTAGCATAGACGATAGCTTGCTTGAAGATAAAGAGAGCATGCAAATTTTGCTAATAAGCGCCGTAAATGACGTGCTAAAATCAGTTGAGGCCGATAAGAAAAACACCGCTTCAAGGATGCTTGGCGGCCTTGCTTCGATGGGGATAAAATGAGACTAAAATATAAATTTGCCCTTGCATTTTTGCTATCAGCGCTTTGCCTAAACGCCGATCCTAGGCCTACGCAAGAGGACTTTAACGCCTGCTTTGAAAAGAACAAAAACTCAATCGTCTCAGTAAATAAACACTTTGGCGTGGCTATCACTAAAAATTTGATCGCAGTGCCAAAAAGTGACGGAGCTCCGCTTGGCGAATATGTCAAATTTGACCCATATTTGCAGCTTTTCTTAGTGCGCTCTAGCAAGGAGCTAAGCCCTGTTGTGATGGCTGATGAGACCAACGAGGAGCGCATCAAAAAGAGCACTTGGGTTGGCATCTTAAACGACTCTAATAACACAGTAATGGGACACATCAAGTCTTTGGGGCAAAATTTAGGCGACTTTGACACGCTAAGCTTCGAGTATAACGCAACTGGCGAGATAAACACGCCTTGTTGTAAGATGATAGGCATAGCTGTTGGAGCTGATAAATTTATACCAAATCGCTATCTAAAGCACTTTGTATCTTACGATGACGTATATTACGGTGATATCGGCGTGAAATTTTTGCAAAAAGAGGATAAATTTTTTGTGGGTCTTGTTGATCCACTAGGCCGCGGCAAGATGATGATGGTTGATGATGAGCTTGTTACGATAAATGGCATCAAGCCAAAGAGCCTAAGAGAGCTAAACGAGATGGTGCTTTTTGCTCCAAAGGGCGCAAAACTGGACATCATCGTGAAGCGTGATAGGCAGGAGCTACTCTTTCAAGTACCAGTAAGCGGGGATGTGAAATTTAACCAAAGCCTAGACATCGACGCCCCTTCAAGCCTTGATCTGCCAAATTTAAACATCATGCCAAAATCGCCTGAGAGCTTGCTAGATGATAAAGTTTTGGTGGATTATGGTATCACGGTTGATAAAAATTTAGTAGTTACCAAGGTCGAGCCAAAGTCAAATGCCGACATCTTTGGCATCAAGATCGGCGATAAAATTTTAGGCTACAACAAAGAGAGTGTGAATAGCCGCGAGGAGCTTTTAGAAAAGATAAGCGATCTGCAAAATTTCGTGCTTTTATTTACTAGAAATGACTTTCAGTTTTTTGCAAGAGTGCCAAAATGAGCCTACTTGAGGACTTTGTAAAATTTCTAAATGCAAATTTACCAAAGGCGCCTAGCTTTCATCCTTACTACGAGGAGGCGCTTGGCGTTATGCTAAAGGCTGGAGGCAAGCACTTTAGGGCGCTTTTGCTTCTTGGTGTGGTCGCAAATGTGGATAAAAGCCTCACGCAAAAGGCGATGAGAGTGGCTTTGGGGCTTGAGATGATGCATACATACTCGCTTATCCATGATGACTTGCCTTCGATGGACAATGCAAGCCTAAGACGCGGCACCCCAACGCTTCATGTCACATATGATGAGACTACTGCCATACTTGCAGGAGATGCGCTAAATACACATGCTTTTTATGAAATTTCACGTGCCGATTTACCAGCTGAAACGCGTATAAAATGCGTAGAAATTTTAAGCGAAAATGCTGGCGTTAGCGGCATGGTGCTAGGTCAGGCACTGGATTGTTTTTTTGAAAATACGAACAAAGAGGATATCAAAAGAGCAAAGGCTAAATTTGGTCTCTCTGGCAAGATGCTAAGCCTTAATGAGCTAGTCTTTTTACATATCCACAAAACTGCAAAGCTAATCGCTGCAAGCCTAAAAATGGGCGCTGTGATAGTAAATTTAAGCGAAAGAGAGTGCGAGAAAATTTATGATATCGGCCTAAAGCTTGGCCTTGCTTTTCAGATACAAGACGACATCATCGATCTTACAAGCGACGAGGTTGCCGCTGGAAAGCCTGTGCATAACGACTTAGCTAAAAACTCATTTACAAATTTACTTGGCCTTGAGGGCGCTAAAAAGAAAAAAGATGAGCTTATTTGCGAGATAGAAGAGGCACTAAAACAGATAGATACTGGCATTGCTAAGATGATCTTAGAGCTTACAGATAAACACCTTAGATAAAAGCTAGAAAATTCTAGCTTTTTACTACTAAAAATTTAAAAAATTTATATCATTATTTAGACATTTTGGACAAAAACGCAAGGCAAGTTTTAATCACTTTTTTGTATAATCTAGCGCAATAAAAGGAGATCATATGCTAAAAAAACAAGCCGATACTATAAGATTTTTGTGCGCTGACATGGTGCAAAACGCTAACAGCGGACACCCAGGTGCACCTATGGGTTTAGCTGATATTATGGTGGTTTTAAGCAACTTTTTAAAACACAATCCAAAAAATCCAAAATGGCTAAACAGAGATAGGCTAGTTTTTAGCGGTGGTCACGCATCAAGTCTGGTTTATAGCTTTTTGCACCTAAGTGGCTACGATCTAAGCCTAGATGATCTTAAAAATTTTCGCCAACTTGGCTCAAATACCCCAGGACACCCAGAAATTCACACTCCAGGCGTTGAGGTTGCTACTGGCCCGCTTGGTCAAGGCGTAGCAAACGCAGTTGGCCTAGCCATGGCAGAAAAATACGCTGCAAACGTGCTAAATGAGCCGGACAATAAAATAATCGATCATAAAATTTACTGCCTTTGCGGCGACGGCGATCTTGAAGAGGGTATAAGCTACGAGGCATGTTCTGTAGCTGGAAATTTAAGACTAGACAACCTTGTGCTCATTTACGACTCAAACAACATCACGATCGAGGGCGACACAGCAATAGCATTTAGCGAGGATGTCAAAGCCAGGTTTGAGGCGCAGGGCTGGGAGGTCGCGCGCATCGATGGACACGACTACGATCAGATCGAATTTGCACTAGAGCAGGCAAACGAGAAAGAGTCGCCATATCTCATCATCGCAAACACACGTATAGCACGCGGTGCAATGGAGCTTGAAGGCTCACACCACAGCCACGGCGCGCCACTTGGCGAAGAGATCATCAAAAAGGCAAAGGCTGCAGCTGGCTTTGATCCTGAGAAGAAATTTGCCATTGATGAGGACGTGCTTTTAAGATTTAGAGGTGCAGTTGAAAAGGGCGATCTAGAAGAGGCGATGTGGAACAAAAAGGTTGAGGCGCTAAGCATTGAAGGCAAAAATTTACTAAACTCACTTCTTAATCCAGACTTTAGCAAGATCGAATTTCCAGACTTTAGCGACAAAAAGCTAGCCACAAGAGATACAAACCATGTCATTTTAAATGAGATAGCTAAAAAACTCCCTGGCTTTATAGGTGGTAGTGCTGACCTTGCTCCGTCAAATAAGACCGAGCTAAAGGGTATGGGCGACTTCCCAAATGGCAAAAATATCCACTACGGTATCAGAGAACACGCCATGGCAGCTATCAACAACGGCATCGCCAGATACGGCCTTTTCTTGCCATTTTCAGCGACATTTTTCATCTTTAGCGACTATCTAAAGCCAAGTGCAAGGATAGCAGCACTCATGGGTATCAAGCACTTTTTTGTCTTCACACACGATAGCATCGGCGTTGGCGAAGATGGTCCGACGCATCAGCCTATCGAGCAGCTTAGCACATTTAGGGCGATGCCAAATTTCTACACTTTCCGCCCAGCTGATGGCAACGAAAATGCAGCTAGCTGGCAAGTGGCTCTAAATTTAAACGCTCCAAGCGCCTTTGTGCTTAGCCGTCAAGGACTTGACCCACTTGCAAAAGGCGAATTTGGCGAGGTTAGTAACGGCGCATATCTTTTAAACTCGGCAAAAGATGCAAAGATAACATTTATAGCAAGCGGTAGCGAGGTCTCACTCTGCGTAAAAGCAGCTGAAATTCTTAGCCAACAAGGCATTGGCGCAAATATCGTGTCAGCTCCTTGTTTTGACCTACTTTGCGAGCAACCAGGTGAGTACGTGGCTAGAATTTTAGACAAAAACACGACTATCATCGCAGTTGAAGCTGCAACTGGCTATGAGTGGTATAAATTTGCCGACGCAGTTTATGGCATGAATAGCTTTGGCGCTAGTGGCAAGGCGAACGAGCTATTTGATCACTTTGGATTTACTCCGCAAAAACTTGCAAATTTTGCTAGCGAACTTATATAAATTTAATCTTGGGGAGTAAAATCCCCAACTGCAATCTAAAATCAAAAAAGGCATTTTATGGAAATTTCTCACGTTATCGTTTTGGCCTTGGTGCAAGGTATAAGCGAATTTTTGCCGATATCTAGCTCGGCCCATCTTATCTTGGTGCCAAAGCTACTTGGCTGGCCAGATCAAGGGCTTGCTTTTGACGTGGCAGTACATGTTGGTACGTTAAGTGCGATACTTTTTTATTTTAAAGATACGATTTTTAAGCTACTCCGCGACTTTTTTGCCTCGATCGCACAACGAAAGATGGTAGGCGATAGCTTGCTTGTCTGGTGCGTGGGATTTGCTACCATTCCAGTTGGGATCTTTGGACTTTTATTTAACAACATTATCGAAGAATACGCAAGAAGTGGCGTTGTGATCGCTATTACTACGATCGTCTTTGGCATAGCACTTTACTTTGCTGATCTTCGCTCATCAAACAAAAGCGAATATGAAATGACCATAAAATTTGCGCTTATTATCGGCCTTGCTCAAGCTGTCGCACTTATCCCTGGCGTCTCAAGATCAGGTATAACGATGACGGCAGCCTTATTTTTAGGTTTTAGCCACAAGGGAAGTGCGAATTTCTCATTTTTGATGTCGATCCCAGTCATCATCCTAGCCGGCGGACTTGAGAGCATCAAGCTCATAAAAGACCCAAATGCTCTGCCATGGAGCGACATCGCCCTTGGTGTCATCATAAGTGCTGTTAGTGCCTATGTTTGCGTTAAGCTATTTATGGGGATCATCTCAAGAATCAGGATGCTTCCTTTTGTCATCTACCGCTTGATTTTAGGAACATTTTTACTTTATCTATTTTTGTGATTTTAAAGCTTTAAAAAGTAAAAGCCAAGTGTGGAGAAATTTTTTACACTTGGCAAGAATATTTAGCGTGAGTATCTTTCAAGAAAAATTTCAAGATAAGCTTGGTAATTTAATCCTCTTTTTTATCTTTTTTAATAACATTTAGCAGATCTTTTGCAGCTTGATAAGCCCTATCTCCAAATTTCTTAGCTTCTGATTTGATATCAATTTGTTTTATGTCTTCAAATTTTTCGTTGGCTTTTTTCTCAAGATTAGCGATCTCTTGTTTGATCTCTTCGATTTTGTCGTTTGTATCAAAATTTAGTTTTAGCTTTTTACTCTTGTCATTTAGCTCTTGTTTTAGGGCTTCAAATTTATTATTTGCCTCGCTCATAAGCTTTGCCATACCGTTTGATTTTAATTCTTCTATCCTTGAAATAATCTGCTCTCTTGCTTGATCGCTAATGCGTTTAAATTTTGCTAGATTTGTATCTAGCTCGCTATTTATCACATTTTCGATCTCATTTCTTGCTACACCTTCAAATTCCTTTTCAAGTTCCCTAAGCAAGGTTATAAATTCTTCATCAATATTTTTTAAGTTTAGTAGTTGTGAGTTTAGCCTAAGCTCATCCGGAGCAAATTTTGCCTCATCTTTGAGCTTTTCTATGGCTCTTAAAATGCCATCTCTTGTACCACTTATCGCTCCACTTATCAACTCTTTTGCAAAGATATGACCCTCGTCTGCTAAATTTGCCGCTGCTATGATGATGTTTTTTGAAATTTCAAGTATTCGCTCTTTGCTAAACTCTCCTCCAATGATCGCAACATAGGTCATATTTTTAGCTATCGCACCAGCTGTTTCCTCGACATCTTTTGCACCTTCAAGAGTTGTTAAAAATGCGATTTGAGCACTTTCTTTTAAGATACCAAGAAGCCTTGTTTCTCTAATGATCGCATTATTTAAAAGCTCTAAAATTTCCTCTTTTTCACTAAAATTTCTATCTTTTACGACCTCTTCAGCTGCTTCAAATGAAATTTTGAGCCTATTTTTTATCTCTTCACGTTTTGCTTCTATTGCACGATTTAGCTCATCTTTTTTATCAAGTAGCTCGTAAAGTGCCTTTTCTTCAGCACCGACAATGGCTTGATTTATTCCCTCCATGGCACTTTTTAGATTTTTTGCATTTATGAGATCTTCTTTGTTCATTTTGTCATAAAGCTCATTCATTTTAGCCTTTAAAATTTCTGGCAAAGCATTTATATCTTTGTTTGCAGCATCTTGAAAGAAGTTATTGCAAAGAGCTTTTATGCTTATTAATAAGCCATCGCTGCTTTTATAATCATGTAAATTTTGTTCTAAATTATTCATATCTTTTACCTTATAAAACGTATTTTGCTTCGTGTTTTAGTGCAGAAAATATCTCTAGCCTCTCTTCTTCGCTCAAAACTAGCACGGCTAAGTCATAGCTTGCGTACTTTTTATCTTTGCTAAATTTTGAAAAGACTAGCTTAAATTCTCTATCTTTTACTATCTCTTTTACCTTTTCTTCTACATTGACATCTGCATCAAATATTATTTTATATTCCCAATGTGTTGGGTAATCAATTTTTGCTTTTTTGTTATTTAGATCGCATATACTCGCCACTTTTTCCTCCTGTTTTACTCACTAATACGATATTACTTATTTCCATGCTTTTATCTATAGCTTTTACCATATCATAAATGGTTAAAAGTCCCACGCTAACGCCAGTTAATGCCTCCATCTCAACGCCTGTTTTACCCTCTATTTTTACACTCACATAAAGCTTAAAAGCACAAATTTCAGATAGCTCCTCGATATCACAATCCACACCTAGAATAGCTAGTGGATGGCACATCGGGATTAGTTCACTTGTCTTTTTTGCACCCATTATCGCAGCAACGACAGCTGTTTGAATGACTGGACCTTTTTTGCCGGTATTTTCTTTTATCGCCCTAAAGGCCTCTTTGCTCATTTTGATGATCCCGCTAGCAGTTGCTACTCTTTTTGTAGGATCTTTTGGGCTCACATCGACCATTTTTGGACGATCTTTCTCATCTAAATGCGTTAGCATTATCTCTCCTTTTTTGGCGGATTATAGCCTATTTAAACAAATTTAAATTACCAATGGTTTTAAGCTAAAAATATACCAAATGCATAAAATTTTGGCTTTTACTTAAATGCTAAAGATTTCTCATTACTTAATATAATTATTTAATTTAAATAATTTTCTTAAGAAATAATTCAAATTTAAATTATTATACAAATTAGCACTAAAAATAAGTGATTTAATAAATAATAAATTTTATTAAAGCCATATTAGTATTGATTAAATCATAATGTCTATATAATGTAAATAATAAAATTTAAAAAAATTTATTGATATTTTTCTTTAAAAGCTTAAAAAAATAAATTAATCGCTAATTTGCTTTTAAGAGTTAAGTATGTATAGTTTTTTTGTTTATTAAATTTATGATGAAAGTGCCTTGGATTATGAGATTTCTGCTTTGTATAAGTTTGTTTTTGATAACAGCTTTTGCCCAGCAATTAGGCTGCTTTATTAATGAAAGCAACCAAAGCATCGTCTTTATAAAAGATGGACAGATTAAAGATTTGGATCTAAAAGATACGATTTATAAAAATCAAGAGTGCGGAAATGATGGAGAATCCTTTTATATCGCAAATTTAAACAATGAGATTATTGAAGTGGCAAATGAGAAAAATTTCTTATTTGCTATGCCAAATGTTGGCTGTAAAATTTCACAAATTGTGGCAATTAAAAATAAAATTTACGTAGCTTGCGATATGGCAAATGAAGTCAGCATAGGCGTTTTTGATAAAAATCTAAATAAACTTTTAACTAAAAATTATAAAGATGTTTATAAAATTTCAAGCCTTTTGCCAATTGATGATGAACTATTTTTTACGAGCTTTAATGGCAAAGCATTTTTGCTTGATAAAGAGCTTAATTTAAAAGAGAAAAAGCGTGTTGGCTTTGCTCCGCTTAGCGCCTGTAAATTTAAAGGAAATGATATTTTACTTGGCTTTAGAGATGGAGAAATTTTAGATTTTAAAAGCGGAATCAAAAAGCAAGTTTTAAAATCTAAAATTTCAGCTCTTGCGTGCATGGAGGATGAAATTTTTATAGGCGATGGGGATGGAGTAGTCTATAAATTTGACAAAGATCTTAAGCTAAAAGGGCAAAAGGCTCTTTTTAGCAATGAGATAAAAAGAATTTTTATAGATAAAGGCGTCTTAAATGGCGTAAATTTAGACAATGAGATAAAGAGTTTAGAGATAAATTCATTTTAAAAAGGAGAGTAAATGCAAAAGTTATTTTGTGTCGCAAGTGCTGCTTTGCTTGGGCTATCTTTAACGACTGCTTGTGCTGCTAGTAGTGACCTTGAAAAAGTCATGAAAGAGCGCGGGCTAAGCGAAAAAGATGTCCTTGCAGCTGCTAAAACTTATCAGCCTAGCGGTAAAAAAGATGATTTCATCGTCTTTTCATCTGGTGGGCAAAGCGGTCAAGTGCTAGTTTATGGCGTTCCGTCGATGAGAATTTATAAATACATCGGCGTTTTCACGCCAGAGCCTTGGCAAGGATATGGCTATGACAATGAGTCAAAAGCTGTTTTGAAACAAGGCAACATTAGGGGCAAAGAGATAACATGGGGCGATACACACCACCCAAATTTCAGTGAGAAAAATGGTGAGTATGTTGGTGATTATCTATTTATCAACGATAAAGCTAACCCAAGAATCGCAGTTATAAATTTGCATGACTTTGAGACAACTCAAATCGTTGTAAACCCTATCATGAAGAGTGAGCACGGCGGTAGCTTCATCACTCCAAATAGCGAGTATGTTATCGAAGCTAGCCAATATGCAGCTCCGCTTGATAACAACTATCACTCAATAGACGACTATGAAGCAGTCTATAGAGGCGCTGTAACTTTTTGGAAATTTGACTATCCAAAAGGCAAGATCGATGAGAAAGAGTCATTTTCTCTTGAGCTCCCACCATACTGGCAAGATTTAAGTGATGCTGGTAAAGGCGAAAGCTACGGCTGGGGCTTTACAAACTCAATAAATACTGAGATGTATACTGGCGGTATCGAAAAAGGTCTTCCTCCATTTGAAGCAGGTGCAAGTAGAAATGACACTGACTTCTTACACGTTTATAACTGGAAAATTTTAGAAAAACTTGTTCAAGACAAGAAAAACTACAAAGTTATAAATGGTCACAAGGTAGTTACAATAGACGCTGCTGTAAAAGCAGGTGCACTATTTTTGATCCCAGAGTCAAAGAGCCCACATGGTTGTGACGTAAGCCCAGATGGTAGATACATCATTATTGGCGGTAAGCTTGATACTCACGCATCAGTTTATGACTTTAGAAAGATCAAAGAGCTAATTGATAAAAAAGAGTATGCTGGCACTGACCCATACGGAATTCCTATCTTAGATAGAGAAAAGTCAATGCACGGACAAGTCGAACTTGGCCTTGGACCACTGCATACATCATTTGACTCACAAGATGGTGTACTTTATACTTCACTTTATGTTGATAGTCAAATCGTAAAATGGGACTATAAAAATTTAAAAGTGCTTGATAAGATAAATGTTCACTACAATATCGGCCACCTTGATACAATGGAAGGCAAATCAGCAAAACCAGTTGGCAAATATGCAATCGCACTTGATAAACTTTCAATCGATCGCTTTAGCCCAGTTGGCCCACTTCATCCACAAAATCACCAGCTAATAGATATCACTGGTGCAAAAATGGATCTAATCTATGATATGCCAATCCCACTTGGCGAGCCACACGATGTTGTTTCAATAGCTGCTAGCAAACTAGCTCCAGCGCTTACTTACAATATGGGCACAAACTCAAGAACGGGCGAGGCTAGCCCATATGCAACTCTAGCTGGTCAAGAAAGAGTTGAGAGAAATGGCAAAAATGTAACCGTCTATGCGACAATGATCAGAAGCCACATCAACCCAGAGCACATCGAGGTAAATAAAGGCGATAACGTAACAATTCACCTAACAAACCTAGAGCGCGCTCAAGATGAGACTCACGGCTTTGGCATCGACCTTTACAACATTCACGCTTCACTAGAGCCTGGCAAAACTGCTTCAGTAAATTTCGTAGCTGATATGGAAGGTGTCTTCCCATACTACTGCACCGAGTTTTGTTCAGCACTTCACCTAGAGATGATGGGTTATTTACTTGTTAAAGATCCAAATAAAAAATATGAATCTGCTAAAAATAACAAGCTAAAAACTCTAAGCCCAGAAGCTTTAAAAGCTGAATACGACAAAGTAATCGCAACTAATAAGGCAACTGACGATGTTATCCAAGAGGTTGTTAAGTACCTAAAAGAGAAACATTATGAGAAATATCCAAAAGTAAAAGCTTTAGTTGATGACGCACTTGATCAATACGGTCACATCAAAGAGGTAAAAGCTAAAGCTGACGAAGCTTACAAAAAAGGAGACGTAAACGGCGCTATCCTTTGGGAGTACCAAGTATGGCAATACATGGTTAAAACAGCTGACGTTGGCTTAAGAGCTAAAAATAACCTAGCTAAAGAGATCGCAACTCCGATGAGCCCAGCTGCTGCAAAAGGTGAAGAGGCTTATCTAAAAGGCGGTTGTAATGGTTGCCACGTTATCGGTCAAGTAAGCTCAGGTCCAGACCTAACAGGCGTCTTACTAAGACATGAAAACGGCGAAAAATGGGTAGCAGAATTTATCAAAGATCCTGCTAAGTTCTATAGTGACGACTACATTAAATCAATGATTGATTACTTTAACCTTAGAATGCCAAATCAGCATATGAGTGATGAAGAGATCAAAAATATCATCGAATACCTAAAATGGGTAGATGAAAACGCTGGTATGTAGTTTTTAAAGGGGCGTTTTGCCCCTTTTTAAATTTTAAAATTTTATTTTTTAGCAAGTGAAATTTTAAAATTTAAAGGAGAGATCATGAGTAAATATAAAATTTATACCATTGTTGCACTTGTCTTAATGACTGTTTGTTTTACTTTGCCTGTTCTTGGTTGGCACGGAGCAAAAGAGCGTATAGCTGATGGCGATGAACTACCATCTTATACTTACGGTATCTATAATCTTTATAGTTCATTTCAGTATAAAAATCACCTTTTACCAAAAGATGTAGCAAGCGATCTTCATAAGATGATTGAACAAAAAGCAGAGATTGGTACGCCATCTTTTCCTATCTGGTACGTCTCTCTTGAAGCTCCAAATTATCCAAAATCAGCCTTTCCTGATGGAATTCCTGTATATTTTCACGTAGATGGATATAGTGGCGACGTGCATGAGATGAATACGATAAATCACTACATTGGTATGTATCCTATGGAGCATGGCGGAAATTTAGAGCGAGCGATAGCGCCTTATTATTTGCTTATTTCAACGCTTTGTATGCTCGCATTTTTGTATTACAACGGCAAATTTAACTCACTTCTTATGGTTCCAACGATTATCGCGCCTGTGCTATTTATGAGCGCATTTGCAGGATGGCTTTACTGGTATGGACACAATATGCAAGAGTGGGGCGCATTTAAGATTAAACCATTTATGCCAACAGTTTTAGGCGATGGTAGCGTTGCACAATTTACAACTCACTCTTATCCAAGTATCGGATTTTGGGTTATGATCGCTATGAGCGTATTTTGCATACTTGCAGTATTTTCAAAGAAAAAAGAGCTAAATGCGTAAAATTTTCAATTTTGCCCTTGCTTTCTTGCCTATTTTTAGCTCTGCAAATATCCTTCAAGATGCAATAAATAACGCTAGCCCTGGCGATGTTATAAAGCTAGGGGACGGTATCTATGAAGGAAGCATAACTATAAATAAACCGCTTAGTATCGTTGGCGAGGGCAAAAACGCTCATATAAAAGGAAATGGTAAAGGCACAGTTGTAAAGATTATTGCCTCAAATGTTACGCTTAGAAATTTAAAGATAAGTGGTAGCGGAAATGACCTTGGTGAGCTAGATGCTGGCATTGGCTGTGATAAAGCAAATAATGTCTTGATTACGCAAAATGACTTGAGTGACGTGCTTTTTGGGATTGATTTTAAAGAGTGCAGTAGCTCAAAGATCACTGAAAATAACATCACTTCTAAAAAGGGGGCCAGTCTTGGTTTTAGAGGTGATGCTATTAGACTCTGGTATAGCCATGAAAATTTAATAGAAGGCAATTATATTTATGATAGCCGCGATATGGTTGCATGGTATGCAAGTCATAATAAATTTTTAAAAAATAAAGCGATCCGCGGTAGATATTCGCTTCATTTTATGTACGCAAATCAAAATTTAGTCGAAAATAATGATTTTATTGGCAATGCAGTCGGAATGTTTTTTATGTATTCAGCTGGTTCAAATATAAAAAATAATCTTGTTATGGATAGTGACGGCGCTTTTGGTATCGGCATTGGTCTAAAAGATGTTTCAAATTTTACTATCGAAAATAATACACTTATCTATAATGCGAGAGGAATTTTGCTTGATAACTCGCCGTTTCAGCCAGGCTCAACGATAAATTTCTTAGGCAATAAAATTTTACACAACGTAGTTGGCGTATATTTTCACGCTACTCAGGGGACAAGCATATTTGAAAATAATGATTTTATAGGCAATATGGATATCGTTGCGAACGACACTCCAGGCGATAAAATGGCATTAAATCGGTGGAGTAAAAATTATTATGATGAGTATGAGAGCTTTGATAGAGATAAAGATGGCTATGGCGATACGCCGTTTATGCATCTATCGTATGCCGATCAGCTTTGGCAGTACTATCCAAATTTGCAGTTTTTCTATGGCTCAAGTGTCTTTAGTATCTTAAATTTTTTAGCCAAACTCGCACCATTTTCTGAGCCGATAAAGCTACTTGAAGATAGCACGCCAAGGATAAAACCACTTGATGCTTCAAATTTTAACGCGTTAAAGGTAAAGCGTGGATAGAAGAAAATTTATAATCTTAGGCTCAGTCGCAGCTGCCGCAGGATATGGCATAGGTAAAATTTTGCCAAAAAGTAGCGGTGACAAACTCTATCTTAGACCACCAGGCGCGGTTGATGACTTCGATGATCTTTGTGTTAAATGCGGTCAGTGTGTGCAGGTATGCCCTTATCACAGTATAAGTTTGCTTGATATAAAAGATGGATATTCAAATGGTACAGCATACATAGATCCTAAAAAAAGAGGTTGCTATTTATGTGATCTTTTCCCATGTGTGCTCGCCTGTCCAAGTGGTGCGTTAGATCATGCTACAAAAGTTGTTGATGATGTGAAAATGGGTGTTGCTGTCTTGAGTAATGCAAATGCCTGTATGTGCCTAAAAAGAGAAAAACTAAGCGAAGATAGCGTTGAAGATTTGCTTGTTCGCAAAGTTTATAACGATAGAGAAGAGGCAGAAAAAGATAAGATAAAAGGCAAAATCGGTCAAATTTGTGACCTTTGTGTCAGCATTTGCCCAGTTGGCGATAGTGCAATAGTAATGAGTGAAGCAAATTTGCCACTCATAAAGCATGGCTGTGTTGGGTGTGGGGTGTGTGCTGAGGTTTGCCCTGTAAAAATTATAAATATTGCCCCAAAGATGAGTTTTGATGAAATTTATAAGGAGAAAAAATGAGGCTAATAATTTCTTTAGTGGCGGCTATATTGTTTTTTGCTGGCTGTGAAAAGAGCGATGACAAAGCGCAAAAAGCAGCTAACGAGCAACCAATAAATGTAGCCACGAGTGCTAGTATAAAGGTTGAAAAAAAAGAAAATAACCAAAGCACAAATAAACAAAATGACTTCATAAAATACGATATGCACGGCGAAAAGAGCGTAAAATTTGGACTTGAAGATAATAACGTAAGCCGTCAAATCGGTGCTTTAGCAATGGTAAGAACCCCTCTTCAAACTATAAATTTAAGACTTATAAAGGGCAGACTTAGCAAAAATTTCATTACAAAATGCTCAGCTTGTCACGATGATTACGCAAATGGCATCATCGGGCCATCACTTTTAACAAAAAGTGAAAATGAAATTTATACAATGATAAATGCTTATAAAAATAAAGAAAAAGTCAATGTCTTGATGCGAGATCTTGTTAAAAAAATGGATGATAGTGAAATCAGAAATTTAGCTAAAGAAATCAGTGATTTTAATACACAATTTAGGAGCAAATAATGAAAGTAGGAAAGATTATAACCATTATTTTAGCGATAGCAATTTGCGGTATCATGGTGTTTATGTTAAGCCAGACTCCGCCTAAAAAGGAAAAAGTAGCAACTAATGCTCAGCCAAAAGTAGAGCAAAATTTTACAAAAGAGCAGCCAAAGTCTAGTGAAGAATTTGCCAGCGAAGATGAGCTAAAAAAGGTAAAAGAACTAAGTCTAAGTGTGGCTAAAGTGCACAATGAAGGCGTTAGCAAGCAGTATCTAACAACTTGTGCCCCGTGTCATGGTGCAAATGCAAAAGGTGTCGTAGCTCCCGATATAACACACCTAAGTAAGGATGAATTACTTAAAAAACTAGCTGATTATAAAGCTGGTAAGGTACAAAACTCACTTATGAAGGGGCTACTTACAAATGTTAGTGATAGCGAGCTTGAAAGCCTTGCAGATGAAATTTCTAAATTTAAAAAGTAAAAATGGACAAATATAACACTCGTGCGACGATTAGAAATGTAAGCTTTCTAAGCACGTTAATCACAACTACAAAAGATGGCAAAAAGCGTCCTAGTATACGTTTTTGGCGTATTTTTAGCATTATTTTAGTCCATCTTTTATTTGTACTTTCATATAGAGTCGATATACAAATTTTAGAAGGCGACATCAGTGCGTCAAGGATATTTGGTTTTCACTTGGCAGATGCTTTTATGAGCCTGCAAGTATTTCTAGCGACGCATGAAATCCATGTAAATTTAATAATTGGCTCACTTAGTATCTTGGCCTTTTATATCATTTTTGGCGGCAGAGGCTTTTGCTCTTGGATCTGTCCTTATTCGTTAATAAGTGAAATAGCTGAGAAGATCCATGAAAATTTACGCGCTAAAAAGATAGTAAAACCACGAGTTTTTGATACAAAGTGGCGATATATTTTTACCATTTTATTTTTAACTCTTAGCTTTGCTAGTGCAAGCCTTACATTTGAAATTTTTAATGTTGTTGGGATTTTTTCAAGATTTATTATCTATGGCTATTTTCATGCTATTTGGTTCGTTGTAGCCATGCTTATGGTTGAAATTTTCTTCTCACGCAGAGCTTGGTGCAGGTATGTCTGTCCTATTGGAGCTACTTACTCGGTGCTAGCTAAACCAAATGCCATAAAAGTTAGCTGGGATAAAGAAAAATGCGATCATTGCTTAGTTTGCACTGATGTTTGTCTAGTGCCTCACGTACTTTTTATGACAAAAAAGGGAGCAAAGCTTGACGAGAGCAAAAATATCTTTAGGATAGCTGGCGCTGATTGTACACTTTGTGGTAGGTGTATTGATGTGTGTCATCAAGATGCACTGAAATTTGACAACGGCTTTAAAAAACTCATATAAGGAAAAATTTTTGATAGATATAAAAGAAGTAACGAAAATTTTTGGCTCGCAAAGGATACTTGACAATGTTAGCCTAAATGTAAAATCTGGTGAAAAAATAGCAATACTTGGACAAAATGGAGCTGGCAAAAGCTCGCTCATGCGTATCATTTTAGGCGAGTTTATCCCAAATAGCGGAAACATCGCAATAAATGGCGTAAATACTCTAAAAGATAGAAAAGGGGCTTTGAAATTTATCTCATTTGTGCCACAAACCCCACCACCGCTTAAATTTAACCTGCGTGAGCTTTGTGAGTTTGTTTGCAAAAGCTCAAATGTAAAATTTGAAGAGATTGAGAAATTTAGCAAGCTTTTAGAGCTTGATTTGAATGCAAATTTAAATAAGCCATTTTATAAGCTCTCTGGCGGCATGAAACAAAAGATGCTAATAGCCATTGCATTTGCTAAGGATAGTGAAATTTTGATGTTTGATGAGCCAACGGCAAATCTTGATGTGAAAGCAAGGCTTTCTTTTAAAAATTTACTTGATAACTTCACGCAAAATAAAACACTTGTTTTTATTTCACACCGTATTGATGAGATAGCAAATTTATTAGATAGATGCGTCTATATGGATCTTGGCAAGATAATCAAAGAAGAAAATTTAAGGAGCAAGAGTGAATAATCTTTTTTTAATAGCAAAGCTTGATGTTAAAGAGTCTTTTCGCTCAAGATGGTTTGTGATATATGCTGCGCTTTTTTCTGCTTTGATGATAGGATTTTTATTTAGCGGAGTGACTGACTCACGTGTGCTCGGCTTTTCTGGGCTTACTAGAGCATTGCTTTTGTTTATTCAAATTTGTGTCATCATTGTGCCTATTTTTATTCTCATCTCAACCGTAAGAAGTATAAATCAAGATAGAGATACAAATTTGCTTGAATACATCCTTAGTTTCCCGCTAAGTCTTAGAGAGTATTACTTTGGTAAGGCACTGGGCCGTACATTTGTTGTTTTTGTTCCACTTTTATTTGCTCTTTTGCTTTGCGTGATCGTTGGTTTTATAAAAGGTGTTGCGATACCTTGGAGTGTATTAACGCTTTATTTTGGGCTACTTTTTAGCTTAAGTATCATTTTCTTATCGCTTGGATTTTTTATCTCAAGCGTGATTAAAAATCAAGAGACAGGCCAAGGTGTAGCGTTTTTACTTTGGCTTATAATGCTTGCATTTATTGATCTAGCATTAATTGGACTTCTTATGCGAAGTTCAGTCGATGAGTACGTTATTTACGCTATTGCTATACTAAATCCGATAGAACTTTTCAGGATAGCAGCGCTTAGTCTTTTTGATCCAAATTTAGCGGTTATCGGTACTGCATCTTATTTTATTTTAAGCACCTTTCCAAAGGCGGCATTTGTAGCTTATGCGATTATTTATCCGCTCGCACTAGGCATTATTTTGCTAGTTTGTGGCTATTTTGCCTTTAGTAAAAAAGATTTGGTTTGAGATTGTTTTTTGTTAAAGAAAAGTTGGTTTTAAATTTAGACGAAACTTGTATTATTCCACTTGTCCAACAAGAAACCTCCTTTTTGTAATAGCTCCCTTTCCCCTAAAGGGAGCTAACTTCTTCCAAGGAAATTTATGAAAAAATCCATTTTATTTTTAGTATTTGCACTTCTATCTTTGAATGCAAACTGGGATATAAATATGCAAGAGTGTATTAATAAAAGTAACGCTAAAGCTTGCGAGAGTTTTACAAAAAAGCTTTCAAGTGAGTGTGAGAATAAAGATAAAATTTCTTGCTTTATCTATGCAGATATGCTAGGACGCGGCCTTGGCGTAGAAAAAGACACGCAAAAATCTTTTGAGATATTTAAATCGCTTTGTGATGACGGTAGTAGTGAAGCTTGCTATGAGCTAGCGACAAAGTATCTTCAAGGAAATGGCACTGAGCAAAGCTTTGATCTTTCTGCAAACGCTCTTGATAAAGCTTGCAAGATGGGCAGTAAACGAGCTTGCAATGTATTAGAGTTTGTGCCTAAAAATTAGCCTAATTTTATGCTTGTACTAATTAAAAGAAATTTCTTAAATATAGTTTCTTTAAAGTTAAATTTACTTTAGTATTACTTGGAATTTCTTTTTTATTAACTAAAAATTTTATTAAAATTTATGCTTAAATAATACTATTTCATCGTCCTAAATGGACCCTCCTTTTTGTAACTGATAAGTCTTTGCTTCCCCCTTTTCTGGCTTTTCGTATACACAAAGAGGAGTTGCTTATTCTTTTAAAAATCAAATCTATTTATTTTTTTCAATTTACATTCTATAAAAATTTTTCTTTTCTGGAATCATAATTGATAATAGTTTTAAATATTATCAAAGTAAATTTTGTGTAAGATTGCGAGCCATTATCAAAACCTACCATCAAAAGGCTTTAAAACAAAGTGAAATTTCTAAATCAAAAATTTTTTTATAAATTGCACACTTATTTATCTATATTATTTTTCATTCCACTTGCAGTAGTTTGTTTTAGCGGTGCGATCCTCGTTTATAAAAATGAGATAAACAGCCTTCTTGCCCCAAATGTCGTAAATGTAAATTTAAACAAAGAAAATTTAAGCAAAAGGATCAGCTTTGATGAGCAAAGAGAGATCATCGCAAGCGAGCTTGACGGCTACGAGATGGTCGGCATCAATATCGATGCAAATCCTAAAAAATGCGACAAAATTTGGTTGATCGAGCACAATGATAGTCAAAAAGAGTGGAAATTTATCTATTTTGACGCTTTTAGCGGTAAGATAAAGAGCGAGCCACTGGCACACGATGAGGGATTTTTCGGGGTTTTAGCGCATATCCACGAGGAGCTTTTGCTTGAAAAAAGTGGCAATGTTATCCTTTTTCTAACAGCTATTTTTACATTTTTTATCTGCATTAGCGGCTTTGTGATCTACCGCAAATTTTGGCTAACTCTGCTTAGACTGCGCGTAAATGGCCTAAATGTTTTCATGAACGACATCCACAAGATAATAGGAATTTTTTGCACGCCAGTTTTACTGCTCATTTGCATAAGTGGTGCTTGGTGGGAATTTCAGATGGCACGCGCGCCAGAGTTTAAAGATGACTTCGTAATAGACGCAAAAATTTACAACAAAGGCCTATCTCTTGACGAGCTGGTGGCTAGCTCGAAAAAGGAGATCAAAGGCTTTGAGCCACACTTCATATCGCTGCCTTTCATGCAAGGAGCAAACATCCGCATCTTTGGCTACGTGATATGGCAAAGTTTCTTGCACAATGAGTACTCAAGCGTGATCACTTATGACAAAGATAGCGGCAAACTAGTTAGCGTCCTAGACATAAAAAATGCAAATTTAAGTGAGAAAATCCTCTCAGCCTTTAGGAGATCGCACTTTGGGAACTACAACCAAACTACAAAATTTATCTGGTTTATAGTGGGCATCTCGCCGCTAGTTTTGAGCATCTCAGGGCTTTATCTGTGGTTTAGAAAATTTAAAAGGAGAAAAAATGAAAAAAATTTTACTTAGCTTAGTTGCTTTAAATTTTGGCGTTGCCTCAAATTTATGCTAATGAAAATGACAAGGTTTTAGAAGCGGTCGATGTCGTGGAGAGCGAGCGAAGAGACGATGCAAACTACTTTGCAAAAGAGCTTGTAAAGAGCACAACTAGGCTAAATTTAACCTCTCGCCAAACGCCACAGTCGCTAACTGTGCTAACAGAAGCAAGGCTAAAAGATCAAGGCATCAAGGACTATCAGGTACTTCTTAGAAATATCCCAGGCGTCACGCTAAATAAAATGGACGAGCGCGTATATCCGACGGCTCGTGGCTTTAAGATAGATTATTACTTGCTTGATTCGATGCCTAGCTTTGGCGGCTTTAGCCTTGGCGCAAATGATATGAGCTTGCTGCCTTATGAAAGAGTTGAGGTGGTAAAAGGGGCAAATGGCCTACTTGCAGGCGCTGGCAATCCAGCTGCAAGCTTAAATTTCATAAGAAAAAGAGCAGACTCAAAGGAGCTAAAAGGAAATTTTGGACTAAGTGCTAGCTCATACGATAGATACGGCGTAAATGGCGATGTGCAAACGCCAGTAAATGAGAGCGGAAGCGTTAGAGCAAGGCTTTCTTTTATGCATGAGAAGTCGCACTCTTATATGGATTATTACAACCGCAAAAATAGCGCGATTTACGGCGTAGTCGATAGCGACATAGGTGATAACTCATGGCTTAGCCTTGGTGCGTTTTATCAAGAGCTAAGACGTCGCGGCGTTAGATGGGGTGGTATGCCAGCATTTTACACAGATGGCTCTAGGACAAATTTTAGTAAAAATGAAATTTTCTCTCAGCCTTGGACTAGGTGGGATATAAAAACGCTTGATTTCTACGCTGATTTTAAGCACTACTTTGAAAATGAAGCGAGCTTAAATTTAAGCTACTCATTTAGGCGGGCAAACACTGACTCAAATTTACTCTACTACGGCGGAGCGGTAAATTTAGATGGCACCGGCAATATGAGTGGTCTTAGCGCCTATGCAAACAAAAGAGAGGAGAACATCCACAACGTCGATGCATACGCAAATATCCCTTACGAGATAGCAAATTTATCCCATGAGTTTGTCTTTGGCGCGATGTATAACAACTATAAAAAAAGTAGCGATAAGGTAAGTAGCTACTTAGTGCAAAAAAATAAGCCAGCTGGGCTTGCTTATACGGCTAGAAGTAGGATAGACTTTAAAAATTTACACCTTGATGATCCAAAGTTTCCTTACGAAGATCAAAATAACAAAGACAAAACGATACAAAAGGCATTTTACGCAGCAAATAAACTATCAATCACCGATGAGCTTAAATTTTTGCTAGGTGCTAGGGTGAGCTACTACAAATACGAGATCGAGGTCGGCAAAGACAATAGAAATTTCACAAATGAGATCACGCCATATCTTGGCATCACTTACGACATCGGAGCAAACCACACTATATATGCTAGCTACACGAGCATATTTAAGCCTCAAAGTTTAAAGGACGCAAATGACAAATATCTTGATCCGATCCAAGGCAAGGACTATGAGGTGGGCATCAAGGGCGAGTATCTTGACGGGGCGCTTCAAGCAAGTCTTGGCGTCTTTAAGATCGTGCAAGACAAGCTTGGCATAGATACTGGCAAGATAAATCCAGCGACAAATGCCAAAATATATGAATCTGGCAAAGGTGTCACAAGCAAGGGCGTCGAGCTAGATATAAATGGCGAGATCACTAAAAACTTAAGCCTAAGCTTTGGTGTAACGCACTTTAACGCAAAAGATGCTAATGGTGAAAAATACGCCACCGACTCATCAAGAAGTACGGCAAATTTATTTGCAAAGTATGAGATCAGAGACTTTAGGGTAGGGGCTGGAGCTATGTATAAGAGCAAAATTTACACTGGCAAAGGCGCAGGTGAGATCACACAAAAGGGCTACACTTTGGCAAATTTGATGTTTGGATATAAATTTGGTAAAAACTTTGACGTGCAGCTAAATATCGATAATCTCTTTAATAAAAAATACTACGAGGGCATCGGCAAAAACATGATGGTTTATGGCGATCCACGCACATTTAATCTCAGCTTTAACTACAATTTTTAATCTAATTAAATCACCAGCTAAATAAGCTGGTGATAAATTTCAACTCCTAAAGTGTATAATTAGAAAAATATATTTTAGGATAAGTATCATGTTTAAAGTAGAGGTTATTTATAAATTCTGTCTTGTTTTAGTTCTTATTTTAGGGCTTTGCATGCTCGCATTCTCTGGTGTAAATTTTGCACTTGGCGAATATAATGAGTACTTACTAAATGCCCATAAAATCGCAGGTTTTTTAATATTGCTTGCTGCAACACTTCACGTTATAAATCGTAGAAAAAAGCTAGTAAAACTAATAAATGAAACAATGGATGTGCTAACACGCAGTAAAAATCCAAGCATTTGCAACATGGACCGCATCATCGCCTCACTCGAGCCATACAGCATAACTGAAATTTCGCAAATGTTGGGCTTTGACGAGGCTATTTTTTGCGAAACTTTACGTAAAAATGGAGTTAAATTTAATGACGCTAGCCAAACTCTACGCCAGATCGCACGAATGAATGATGAAAAGATATTTTTCGTGCTGGTTCTTATAATAGAGGCGAAATTTGGCAAGAGATTTTGCGGTGAGCTAAAGTATAAACGTGGCGGAAAACTTAAAGATAAAAAAATGGTCGCGTAGAGCTAGCTTAGCCTTTGCTAGCTTGTGCCATGCAGATGAAGCTATCTTTACTCCAGCGCCTAAATGCGCAGTCGTAGCAGCTTTTCTCGTCCCCACAGCTCGTCTCCTCTTCGTCGCTATCTAGCTTAAATTTAGCGCAGTTCTGGGCTATTTTATGAGCTTTTTCATAGTTAAATTTGCCGTATTTAAACTCATTTTTCTCATTGAAATTCTGTATCGTCAAAATTCCCGAAGCTCTTTTATGTTTAAATTTCTAAACTTGCCATTTTTGTCTTTTTGCACGAGTAAAGTTGCCTTGTGATGCCAAAATATAGGCTTTAAAGTGCCATCTAAATTTATCATCTCATCTTTTGCGAGCTCTTTAAAATTCTCATCCAAAACCGCTTCTATAAAAGGAAGCTCTATGAGCTTAGCAACGCTTAGCTTTGGCTCATTTAGTTTAAATTTGCCCCTTATCTTGCCATCATCGCCGCTAAGCCTAAGCCCTATACCCGCAAGTGCGCCGATAACGCCATTGGCATTTGGCGTAAGAGCTTTTAAAAATACGTTTTGCTCGCGCGCCGTCTCAAAAGCTTGCTTTGTGGCTAGGAGCATATTTTTTGCATTTTTGCCAAAATTTATTAGCTCTTTCGTATCTTTTATGTCGTCTTTAAAAACAGCTGCGATACCGGGCTCAGCGCTTTTAGCGCATTTATTTGTTAAAAGCTCAAGCGTAATGTCAAGCACCTTTTGCTTTTGTTCTTTTGAAATTTTAGCAACTAAACACATTGAGCTATTGTGCGAAGTGTAGTTTATGCGAGGA
The DNA here is from genome assembly GCF_000466745.1 of Campylobacter concisus ATCC 51562. Taxonomy (NCBI): domain Bacteria; kingdom Pseudomonadati; phylum Campylobacterota; class Epsilonproteobacteria; order Campylobacterales; family Campylobacteraceae; genus Campylobacter; species Campylobacter concisus. Next base: position 66,884 of record NZ_ANNI01000004.1, read on the forward strand.
TCTAGTAAAAGTTGGTGGCGTGTAATAAAAGAGACTTTGGCAAATGAGCTAATTTTTAGGGCTATTTCTTGAGCTAAACTTCCAGTTGAAATTTCTCCGCCAAGCTCGTCTGTATCGTCGATACATAGTAGAAATTCAAAGCACATTTGCACTCTTTCTTTTAAAATTTATCTAGTTTATAAATGAAATTATTTTTTTATATTTTTATAATATTAATATCGTTAGAATGGTAAGTAGCATTATATAAAATAAAAACTTAATGTAAAAAAGGAGCTTTATGAAGAAGTTGGGTTTGATAGCCTGCTGTGCTGCGATGGCACTGCATGGCGAAGTCTTTACTTTAGGTAAAGTTGAGGTTGTTGGAGAGTTAGGTGGCTTACAAAAAAGCGATGCAAACGTCGCCGTAATCAATGAAGAACAGATGCAAAAAGATAACATCAAACGCCTTTCACAGGTTGCTTACACGACACCAGGTGTTTATGTAGATAAAAAAGGCCCGCGCGCCGAGCAAAATTTCTACGTTCGCGGTTTTGACGCGCGCAGAACTCCACTTTTTATCGACGGCATTCCCGTTTACGTGCCTTATGACGGCAACGCCGATTTCGGGCGATTTACGACCTTTGATCTAAGCCGCATAGATATATCAAAAGGCTCTAGCTCGGTGCTTTACGGCCCAAACACCATGGGCGGCGCGATAAATTTAATCACCAAAAAGCCTAGCAAAGAGCTTGAAGGAAGCCTAGGCTACGGCTTTGAGACGGGCAAAAACGCCAAAACCTACGGCAATAACGTCGATTTTAGCATCGGCACGAAGCAAGAGCTATTTTACGCGCAAGCAGGCGGCAGCTACATTGAGGACGCGGGACAGCAGCTATCTCATAAATTTAGCCAAAAATTAACAGGCAACGAGGATGGCGGCAGACGCGACAACTCGGTGCAACGCGATAAGAAATTTAATATAAAATTTGGCTTTACACCAAACGAAACCGACGAATACGCCGTAGCGTACGTAAATCAAAAAGGCGAGAAAGAGCAGCCTTTTTATACCGGTAGATATGCATCTTGGCAACAACAAGTATATAGATACTGGGACTGGCCAAGATGGGATAGAGAGAGTCTCTACTTCTTGTCTCATACTGACTTTGGACCGCTATATGTAAATACAAAAATTTTTAATGACACCTTTGAAAATGAGCTTTATAGCTACGACAATAAAGAAAAAACTGTTTGGGAGAAAGACAAGAATGGCAAACTTTCTCCAAATCACAAAAGCAGATACAAAGATAAATCTTACGGTTTTGGTGTAGAAGTTGGTGGAGACCTTGGCGACAAGGATACTCTTAAATTTGCTACAAGCTATAAGCATGACCACCACAAAGGTGCTAAATATAAAGAGCCCGAAGAGGACATGAAAGATAAGATGTACTCTTTTGGTCTTGAAAATACATATAAATTTAGTGATATGACAAAAATTATTGCAGGTATTAGCTATGATGTTAGAAAGCCCATAAGCGCAAGAGCTTGGGCGACACTTCCTATATCTGGAACCAATAATACAAAATCTGAAATGGTAAGCTATGACGCAAGTAAAGAGCATGCTTTTAACTACCAAGCTGCGATCAAACATAGCTTTGATGGCAATGATGAGTTAAGTTTAAGCTATGCCAAAAAGACATACTTCCCATCTATGAAGGAAAGGTATAGTACGAGATTTAACAGATATATCTCAAATCCTAATTTAAAACCTGAGGTAGCAAATCACTACGAAATCGGCTATCAAAGAAATTTTGGCGAGACATTTAGGCTTGAAACGGCACTCTTTTACTCAAAGATAAAAGATGCCATAGGTGATATCAATACTGGTCTTTATGCAGGGGTTGGCAGAAAAAAAACAGAACTTAGAAAAAGCGTTAATATTGGTAAGTCTGAATATAAAGGCTTTGAGCTAGGTGCGGTGTATTTTGCTACTAAAGATTTGGAGCTAGGTGGTAACTATACTTATTTAAGTGCTAAATATAAAAATACTGATGATTCTTTAGTATTTGACATACCAAAACACAAAGCATTTGCCTATATGGATTATAAGTTCTTATCTAAATTTAGCATCTACCTATCTCAATACATGATGTCTACTCGCTTTTCTAACGCCCAAGAAACTACTAAGTTAGCAGGTTTTGGCACGACAAATATCAAGTTTACCTACAAACCGACCGAGACTCTAAGCTTTGAAGCGGGCGTGTCGAATTTATTTGACAAAAACTACGAGTACAGAGAGGGCTTTCCTGAAGAAGGTAGAATTTTCTTTACAAACGTAAGATATAAATTCTAAATCACTCAAACCAGCTTTTTACAGCTGGTTTGCTAATGAATTTTGATAGAATTCATTAGCAAACTCTTTTTAATTTTAAAGGCAAAAAATGTTTAAAAAAATCCTAATTTTTCTACTTACGGCCGTAAATTTCTGCTTTGCGATGAGCGAGGCGCAAATCAAAGACTACATCGCGCAAAATAGCGAAAACATGGCTCAACTACAAGGCACGCCCGCTAAAATTTACGCCAGTTCGCCGCCGCTTTTATATATGCTTTACGCGCTTGATCCCGCTAAAATCAGCGGCACGAATTTCGAGTGGAACGCCTTCGAGCGCCCCTACGTCAAAAAAGAGGTGCAAGAGCAGCCCGTCGTGGGAGGCTTTTTCGGTCAGGGTAAGATCCCAAACGCCGAGATGCTGCTACGCCTAGACCCTGAGCTCATCCTCGTAAACGCAAGCTCGCGCAACGCCAAAAAGATGAGCGAGGTTTTCGGCTCTATCAAAAAACCGATGCTCTATCTAAGCGCGACGAAGCTTGAGGATTATCTGGACGGGTTTGAAATTTTAGGCGAAATCACGGGCAAAAAGGAGCGCGCGGCGCAACTCGTAAAATACGCAAAAGGGTCGCTAAATTTGACCGCGCAGATTGAGGAATACATTAAGAAAAACAACCTGCAAAAGGTAAAAATCTACTACGCGCAGGGCGGCGACGGGCTAGCCACCGAGTGCGAGGGCTCGTGGCACGCGACGCTCATCGAGCGAGCCGGAGGGCAGAACGTGCATAAGTGTAGCGAAGATCCAAACGCCAAATCCTTCGGGCGCGTTAAAATCAGCTTCGAACAGCTCGTTAAATACGATCCGGACGTCATCCTCATCTACGAAAAAGAGCTGTTTGATAAAATTTACGGCGATCCGAAGTGGCAGCTGCTGGGCGCAGTGAAAAACAAAAAAACGTTTTACATCCCGCGCGAGCCCTTTTCGTGGTTCGACCGCCCGCCTTCGTTTATGAGGTTTTTGGGGCTAAAATGGCTCATAAATTTGGCCTACCCCGAGGCGTTTAAATTTGACATGGCTCGCGAGACGCGCGAGTTTTACAAGCTATTTTTGGACCTTGAGCTCACGGACGAGCAAATTTATAAAATTTTGGGACGCGCCGAGTGAGTAAAGAAAAATGAGCAAAAAGGCGTTTGCGTTTTTAGCCCTGCTGCTGGTGCTTTGCGTCGCTGGCTCGATGTTACTTGGCAAATACGGCTTTGGCGCGAGCGATTACATAAACTACGTCACCGCTCTTTTAAAAGGCGAAAATTTAAAAGAGTATGAAGTGATGCACACGCTCTTGCTCGAGATCCGCCTGCCGCGCATACTCGCCTGCGTGCTCATCGGCGCTAGCCTTGCTATCAGCGGCGCGGCATATCAGGCGATGTTCGTAAACCCGCTCGTAAGCCCCTCGATACTAGGCGTACTAAGCGGCGCGGGATTCGGCGCAGCGGTCGGGATGTTTTTTAAGCTCAATGAATATCTCATCCAGCTTAGCACATTCGGCTTTGGCTTTCTTGCCGTGGCGGTGGCGCTCGGCGTTTCGGCGCTGTATTCGCGCAGCGGTAGCGTCATCGTGCTGGTGCTGGGCGGAGTCATCAGCGGCTCGCTCTTTACCTCGCTGCTCTCTGTGCTAAAATACGCCGCAGACCCGAACGACGCGCTTCCAGCGATCACATATTTTTTGATGGGAAGCCTCGGCTTTGCGTCCAAAAGCTTCATAGAGATTTCGATCCTGCCGATGTGCGCGGGCGTTTTGCTGCTAGCGCTTAGCGGCAAATACCTAAACGCGCTAAGCCTTGGCGAGGAGGAGGCAAAGAGCCTAGGCGTAAACGTGGCGCGGGTTAAAATTTTCATCATCCTAGTCGCGACTTTCGTTAGCGCGCTTAGCGTGACGATCGCGGGCATCATCGGCTGGATCGGGCTTATCGTGCCGCACATCGCGCGTTTTATATTCGGCGCCGACAACCGCGCGGTTCTGGCAAGCTCGGCGATGATCGGCGCGATATTTCTACTCTTTTGCGACAGCTTCTCGCGGCTCATTTTTACCTTTGAGATCCCTATCGGCATCGTCACCTCGCTATTTGGCATCCCGATGTTTATCATCGTGCTTCGCCGCGCCAAGAGGAGCTTTTGATGCGAGAAAATTTGATAGAAGTGCGAAATTTGCGCTTTGCCTACCGCGATAAGCTCGTGCTAAAGGGCATCAGCTTTGACGTCGCGACGGGCGATACGCTAAGCATCCTAGGCGCCAACGGCAGCGGCAAAAGCACCCTGCTTTGCATAATGCTCGGATTTTTAAAATTTGAGGGCGAGGTGCTAATCGCGGGCAAAAGCGTGCGCGACTACGGCAAAAAGGGGTTCGCCTCCCTCGTCGCCTACGTGCCGCAAACGCACGCGCCCTCATACGACTACAGCGTCTTTGACGTCGCGCTGATGGGCGCGCTGTGTAGGACACCGCTGTTTTCTAGCTTTAGCGCGGCGGATAAAAAGCTAGCCGAGCAGGCGCTGGAAAAGATGGGTATCGCGCATCTAAAAAACGCACCCTACACAAAGGTTAGCGGCGGCGAGCGGCAGCTGGCGTACATCGCGCGCACGCTGGTTCAGGGCGCGAAAGTGATCTTTATGGACGAGCCTACAAACGGGCTGGACTTTGGCAATCAGATCAAGCTGCTCGAAATGATAAAAGCTCTAGGCGACGAGGGCTACACCTTCGTGCAGACGACGCACTACCCGCGACATGCGAAGTTCGTCTCAAATTTGACGCTGTTTTTAAAAGACGGCGAAATTTTAACCTTCGGGCGCAGCGAGCAGCTCATAAATGCCGAAAATATCGATAAAATTTACGGCATAAACTACGAAAAGTACGAGGATAGATTATGATTTTACCTTCAAACTACGACGAGATCGACTTTGACGCGCTTTATAAGGCGCAAAAGGCGAGAAGCTCGTTCGGCAAAAAATTTGCCGCGGACTGGGACAAAAAGGCACCCAGCTTCAACGAGGGCGTGATGAAAAGCGCCTACGCGCGAGATTTTATAGATAAGGTCGATTTTACGGGCGTTTCTACGCTGCTTGATTTTGCGTGCGGCGCGGGCGCGCTAAGCGTGTTGGCGGCGAAAAAAGCGGATCAAATTTACGGCTACGACTTTTCGCCTAAGATGCTAGAATTTGCCCGCGAGAATGCTCAAATTTACGGCGCGAAAAACGTTAAATTTGCGCAAAAAGCCTTTGAGGACGACTGGTCGGACGTGCCCGCGTGCGACGTGGTTTTGGCCTCGCGCTGCCTTGAGGTGGACGATCTAAAAACCGCGCTTAATAAGCTTCTTTCAAAGACCAAAAAATCGCTTTACATCACGTTTAAGGTGGGCGGCAGCTTCGTGGATGATGAGATTTTGGACGCGATAGGGCGCAAGGTGGAGCAAAAGCCCGACTTCGTCTATCTTTTAAACATCTTGTTTCAAATGAGCTATTTGCCAAGCCTTAGCTACATAAAGGCTAAGTGCCATGCGGGCCCGGAAACAAGCGCGCAGGAGCTAATCCAAAAGACGCGCTGGGGGCTTGGCGGCGAGCTAAGCGAAACGGAGGAAGCGCGGCTAGCGGAGTATTTTAGTAGCGGCAAATACAAACCAAGGCAAGAATTTATGCACTGGGCGTTCGTAACTGTCGATAAGGCAAATAGAATCTAAATTTAAGCGTTCTATGCAAATTTGTCCCTGAAATGGAGCAAAATTTAATGTTAGTTATATGGCAAAGTAAAAGATAATTGGCAAGTTTTATAAAGTGGTTTTTTGCTTAGTGCCAATGTTTTAAGCAATAAAAATAAAGGTCAGTAGACTTTAAGTTATAGATAGTTTTATGGCGGGTAGAGAGAGATT
>NZ_ANNI01000005.1 GCF_000466745.1 Campylobacter concisus ATCC 51562
AGATTTTATTGCTGTAATTTGCTTATTAATTCTGTGTGTTTCTTAATATGGTGGCGGGTAGAGAGAGATTTGAAAAATCAATTCTTACTACATAATAGACGCCATTTTAAAAATATTAGTCAGCCAAAAGGTCAGTAAAAAAGATATTTTCTTTTTAAATTTGGTGTATTTTTGAAGAATTATACCATTTTATTTTCGTCCGTTTTTGTTGGCTTGTCTTTCTCTTGATTTTTGCCCTCTGCTTTTTTTGCCAAGTCCAGTTCTTTCACTAGAGTGCGTCCTTCTTCCACTACTATCTCGATTTAACCGCCCATTACTTGTTGTATATCCAAAGCCAGTGCTGTGATCATTCCAGCCTCTTGTTTTTTGCCCATAACTATCTCTTTGTGAATTCCTTTTTGCTTCAGCTTTTTCTACTGCTTTTTGTTTTTCGATAGCCGTTTTTGCAGCAGCAAGAGCAGCGGCTACTTTTGAAGCAAGCCCATAGTCTATTTTAGCCCCACCAAAACCAACCAAACCCATTGCCTCTACCATGTTGCCTGCTGGAGTATTTGAAAAGCTAAAATTTCCATTCTTATCAACTGACACTCCAAGTCCATTACCGCCATTTCTCATTATTGATGCAAGCTTTGTGGCAGTGTGTGCCCACTCATTTGAGCCAGTATATGTGTTTTCTCTGGCTGTTGTGTCGGTGCTAGTGTGACCACTCTCTGATGCCCCAACTGGTGCGATATTAAAGGCGTTCAAATCAAAAGCTACTACTTTATCAAGCAGTGATTTTGTTATTTGTTGCGTCGCACTAAATGCCACATCTGATAGTGTTGTGTCAAAACCAGCATTTTGTAGCGATGTGCGAGTGTTTATCTCGTAGTTTAGCCTGCCTAGGCTATCCATGCGCATATTTGTCATTAGCGAGCTTTGCGACCTTATGCTGTCTAGTTTATTACGTGCAAAATTTTGCATTGCTGCTCTTGCTGGATCAAGGCTAGTCAGCGTTTTTGTGCCAGGTCTGCCGTGTAGCGCATCATCAAATGTTTGTTCCATTTTGTATCCATACAATTGTTTGCCAACTCTTACACCAGTTATATTGCCGTTGTAGTCAGTTTGTCCTATCACTGCATCAGGTATACCAAACCAACCACTAAACTTATCTTGCATAAACTCGCCAAAGCTCATAGGGCGATCGTAAAAAGCGGTGTTACCTACTACTGCATTTAGATCACCACCAAAACCAAAGCTATTATCAAGCCCTACTGCCATCTCAAAAACTTCGGTCACAAGAGCATTGATTAGCCCAGCTATCGGAGCTATACCAAGCGGGGATATGGTCGTGCCAAGTGCTGAAAGCGTGTTTTGGATAGCGGCCGAGGTTAGCATGCTTTTCATATTTTGATACATTGCTTCGGCTACATTCACGGCGTTAAAACGTCCGTTTACGATACCGTCATATAACATACCAGCCAAAGCTTGACCTACTACTCCACCATACATTTTGCCGACGTCCTCAGCTAGATTTTCAGCATAGCTATCATTTCTTAGCTCACTTACGAACTCTTTTAGGCTTGTGTAGTCGCCTCTTTGCAAACTAGCAAAGCCGTTGCCGTCTATTCTGCCAAAGCGGTTATCTCTGTTTGAGTTTTTAGGAGTAGAGAATTTTATTTTAGATACTGCTTCTACGCCGTCCAAGAGTAAATTTATACTCGTATCATAGTCGGGTTGATTTATGGCGATTATCATAGGCATTAGCACGTATTCGACAAAATCCTCATTTAGCCCAACTATTGCGCCACTTAAGTTGCCAGCTTGTGCAATAAAAAAGCTCCTTAGATCAGGAGAAGGCGTGTTAAAAGCAGAATAGCCAAGACTACCTGCTTGATAAAAATCAAACTGGCCACCAGCCATAAATTCATAGTCGTCGCCAGTATCCGAGTTTGTTAAATTTAGTATATCGCTTAAGCCGATCATTTCTTTGTCATTGTGAAGTTTTTGTTTTCATCGATCGTAATATCATTTTTTATCAAAGCATGCACCATATTAAATAGATATTTTGTCATATCAGACGGCACTATCATTCCGCCAGCTTGATTTTCTGCGATAAAGTTTCCAAGCACTGACATTGATTTGATTATCCTATTGTCGATTACTTGCCTATCTACTGCGCGCTGCTGGCTCTCTGCTAGTGCTTGCTCTTTTGCTAGTTTTGCTATTTGAGCACGCAAAAGGTTGTTCTGCTCTTTTAAATTTTCTAGTTTATCCGCCGCTTGAGCCTCTAGCTCGTCATTTTTTAGTTTAGTATTCCTTGTTTGCTCTTTTATGCCCTCAATGTTTGCATCCATTGCAGCCGCTTGCTTTTCAAGGTTTTTTAATGATAGCTCAAAGCTCAAATCCTGCTGTGTTAGCTCCAGCCCAGTTTGCATTGCCGTAATGGTAAATTGCGTTGTAATTAGTGGCAGCATTTGAGAAAGCACGTTTATTCTGTGCTGGTTTGGTATTTCGTATTTCTCAAAACAATCATCAAGATATTTTAGTGTTTCTTGATATGGTGTATCGGCTCCAATGCTTAATTTTAATAATTCTTTCGTTCTTTCTAAATATGCGTTTTTAAAGTCCATTGTCTTTTCTCTCCAGTCTAGTTACTTTCATTCTTTGTAAATTTAGGTCTGTTTTTATGTCACCTATGGCCGTTTTTAGCCCATTTGTTTCTATTGCACCAACTCTTGAACTAAGCGAGTTAATAGCGTTGTTTAAATCACCTGATAAGCTTCTTAGCGCCATATCTTCACTTTCTAGGTTACTGATCTTATTCGTAATTATTTGTAGTTGTGCTTTTATTTCATCGATCTCAGCGCCTAAATTTCTTTCAGCCATTACACACTCCTCGCTCTATTCTCCCAGCCGCTTTTATAAATATAATATGCCGGTTTTGCTTTTACTAAATTTCTATAATAGGTGATCTCTGCTCTATCAAAATCAACGTCAAAGGCTCGCTCGTCGTAGTTATTTAATGCTTTAAGAGTCAGAGTACCCATAATACCATCCACCACCACACCTAAAAGCCTTTGTAAAACCCTGACTGCTGGCACTGTATCTACGTTTACACCAAAAACAAAGAGTTCACACGCTTTTAATTTACTATCTACCTCGTCAAGCCTCATTTTGTCCCAAAATTCTTTTTTATAAAATATTTTTACTTTTTCAATTAATGCATCATCATTAAAAAGTGCGACGCTAGCCTTTTCAAGATCGCCGTATGCGTTGATAGCTTCTCTAACTTGCCCCCAGCCTTGCCAGTTTGGGTGGGCGTCTTCATAAATACCCATAAATGTTAAGCCTTTCTCGTTTGGGTTTTTGTGTAGGGCGTTTTTAGGGCTATTAAATTCTAGGCTCATTAATGTATAAAATGCGTTAGTAAAGTTTTTCATTTTTTTATCCTTTAAAAATTTAAATCTTTAGGCGGCTTAGGCGAGAAGTCATCATAATCGCCAAAACTACTAATCTTTTTATCTATTACTTTATCAACCACAGCGCGTATCCACGCTGTTCCACGCCAAGAAAAAAAGCCGCCGACTGCAAGACTAAAGCGATCATTATTATTTGTAAAAAATGATGCTATTTCAAAAAATATCCAGCAAATAAAGCCTGAGCTAATAGTATCAACTATAAAATTTACTACTTTACGCTCTCTATTTATAGTTTGTTCTTTGTTGTTTATAGATCCTAGCGCTCCACCTAGAAGGCCGACAACTACAACCCAAAAATAAATACCTAATTTGCTGACAAGATCCTCCATTATCCGCTCTTTTTTTAAAATTTATATGTAAAAATATACATTATTAGGACGGATAATATTATTTCTACTACAACCATCTTATTTAGCCAAAATTTCTTAGTACTTTTTATGATCGCTTCCATTTACACATCCTTATATTATTTTTGTCCATCCCTTTTTCTTTCGTATTCTTTTATAGCTTCTAAGTTTTTTACGCACTTCTCATAACCACTATAAACATCTATTAATAACACTCCAGCATCACTTTGATTTGTTACATTTCTATCTGCGATGATAGGTGCTTCAAGCAAGTGGTTGGGTATCTTGTCATACTTATTTGCTACTTCCTTGCTTACGCAGCCCATCAAGCACATAAGATACGCTAAGGTTAAGAGCGTTAGACATATCCTTTTTATCTTCATTTAGCACCCTTTCTTTAACTTTATTTGCTTTTATCTCTATTACTTGTCTTTGTTTGCTAGCTTTTTCTATAACATCAAGCTTAAGAGAGATGAGCCTATCTTGCTCGTTTATCTCATCTTTTAGATTTTGGTTCATCTCATCACTAGACTTTAGCCTCTCCTTTGTGACACTTAGCTCATTGTCTAAGCTTTGATACCTATACCCAAGAAATAGGGTAGTTAGTAGCAAGAAGCCACTAAGATATAAACTAGGGCTTAGCATTATTACTCCCTCGCACCCTTTTAAATGGATTAATACCCCATACACTTTTTAAAAATGTCTTGTCGTCTGGCTGCATAAACGTATCTTTGTTGTATTCGTTCATCTCTGCCACGTCGAGCAATTTCCAGCCGACATAGATACGACAATAAAAGCCACTTAAAAAGCCTTTGTATCGTATCGTTTTGAAAAGTCCAAAACGAGTGCGACCATCTTTAAGTTTGCAAGTAACTTTACAAAAAGCACTTATCACCCCACCATTACTTGTTACTCTTGGGTTACCTTGAGTGATTACGCTTGATGGCTCTATCTCGCTCACTTTTACGCCGTTTATTCTACTTGAAAAGTAGCCGATACGATTTCTATATAGCCACCTAAGACGTGCAAAATACGTCCTATTTTTGCCATTTGGGTAGTGCTCTTTACGCCAACCACTATCGCCATTTATCGCAGAGTTTTCGCCGTCGTATAGATCGCTAGCGTCCTCAAAGTATCGCGCCCACTTTGGCAAATGCTCACTATTTTTATCGCAAAATAGTAGAGCGATAGGTACTATTAAATAGCCAAGTATCTCGAGCGGTAGCTCAACGGCCATAATGGCTAGGAGTTGCAAAAGCTCTTTAAATTTAAGCATTACTCATCCTTTTTGTCTTTTGGTTTTTCTTGCTCTTTTGCTTTATAGTTAGGGCTTTTAGGACATCCCTCCCAAGTGCAATTCCCATCTTTAAGCTTGCTCGCACACACTTCACATCTTTTTACTCTTGCTCTCATTTCTTATCCTTTTTATTTGGTCTAGTTTTCACAATATCCGTAAATTCATCGCCGCTCAAATACCAGAATGGCTTCTTGCCATCTTCGTACTGAAACCTGCTAAAGTCATCTGGATGCGTTGCCAGATGACTAAACACTCTTAAAATGTTTGTCATATTGCTATTGTCCCAGCCCTCGCATTTTCTAGCACGTAGAAAGATCACGACAGGGCATAGCAAAACACCTACAATTAGCGACAATACGCAGATTATTATGTAACTCACTTTAGCCCCTCTCTTTGAATTATTAATTCCTTATATTCATTTCGCAAGCTCTCCAGTGCAGCAGTGTTCCCGATAAACAATGCGTGCCTAATATGATTCTCGCACTCACTTATATCAGCTTCAATTTCTGCCAGCTGTTTAGCTTTTTCGTCTACCTTTGGCTCTTTGTTTAGCCCCTTTTCTTGTCCTAGTTCGGTTATGGTCACGACATTATTGTCGTTACCATAATAAGTTTTGCCTCGCTCGTCTTTGATTTGCTCCCACTTGCCATTAGTAAAAATATTTGCGTAACCAGCTTTTGGCTCAGTTGGTGCGATCTGCGTTGCGTTTGGTGGCATTAGATAGATTGTTTCGCCCTTGCTACTTGCTAGTGGATCTATCTGTGCTTCTGCCTCGTATAAATATTCGTTATTTTTGGTGTCATAGATATAAATTTTCATAAGTTGCTCCTAGTATTTTATTAACACGACTACCGCCATATTGTAGGGGCGTGTTTCATTGCCACCAGTGATACCTGATTTTAGATAGCTATTTTGCCCAACAAAGCCACCCGTCCCACCATTATTTGATTGCCCTACACCTGGCTGCTGACCGATGCCATGTGAGTGAGCTTTAAATTCGTCTTGTTGTGCTACACCAAGAGCGGCTGCGTTACCGCCAGTGCCACGCATGAATTTTCCATCACTAAAGTTTGGCAATAAGAATTTATCGCCACTTTTTCCATATGTGTATCCGATCACTTCAAAAAGCGCGGAGTATGTATTTTTGTCAAGTGCTGAGCCGTCACAACGTAAAAAGCCGTTTGGGATATTTGAGTTTGAACTGTATAAAAGGTAGCTTCCGACTGGTATAGCTTTTTGTAGCTCAGTTTTTAGAGCAAATTTGTTATCGCTTTCTTGTTTGGTGTATGTGTCTATTTTTGGAAGCTGACTATTTGGGACTTTACCACTATTATCTAATGTAGCCAGCCCATTAGCCACTCCTTTTAAGTTACTTGCTATTTTATCCTTTAGACTATTTGAAAGGCTATTTAGTCCGCTATTTAAAGAGGTCTCTAGTGTACTTATGCTTTGAGATAAAGTATTATACTTGCTTGTGCTTTCAATTTTTAGCTCGAAGACATCACTGCTCTTACCATTAAGTGTGGTGGCATTTATATCAGGTAGTAGCTCTGATTTTATCTTGCCATTTTCTAGTGAAACATAATTGTTTTTCTCACTAGCATCTAATTTTGCTACAAGCAAGCTATCAATTTTTACGCTTGAATAAGTTGTTGTTACGCTTGCACTAGTGTCGTTTATTAGTCCGTTTGTGCTTATTTTTTCAAGGGATTTTTTTAGCTCAAGCAGTGTTGTTTTTAAAGCATCTAATTCAGTAAATTTATTTTGAGAATTAGCCAATGTTTCAAGCGCTGTTTGAGCCTTTTGCTCTATTGGCTTGATTATTTCTAAAATAGATTTTGCATCAGCTAATAGATCACTTGTTTTATTAATTTTTTCTACATTGCTGGCGATAAATGCAAAATTGCTTAGTGCAGTATTATTTTTACTATCGAAATCTGCCTTTTTCTCATCAAAATCTGCCTTATCATTTCTAAAAGTGCTAAGATTGGTGTCAAAATTTTGTTTTTTCTCGTCAAAATCTGTTTTTTTAGAGATAAGCTCTGTGTTTATGTTTTCAACCGCCACTTTAACATCTTGTAGCGTCACTATTTGTTGTTTTGTTAGAGTATTTGCGTCTTTTATTTCGCTTATATTTATTTGGCTTATTGCTGTTTCTAGCTCAGTTATTTGAGAGAGCAAGAATTTTAATGCTTCTAGTGTTCTATTGCCAAGCTTTAATTCCTCTATCGTTACCATTGTTTAGCCCTTATAGTTTCTTTAGTCTTTTTTAGTTTTTCAGCTAGTTCTGTAAAAAAACGCAAAAGGTCTATCTTGCTTAAATCTCTTGCGTTTTCCAAAACTCTTATAAATTCATAGTCTGTCATAATCGCTCATCTCGTTTGCGTTGTAGTCTGCTATCGCTTCAAGTGTTAGCGTGCGAAAATAAGTGTCTTTGTTGATCAAAAAAGCCACATAGTTGATTACTGCATAGCTCAAAGCTTCGTCTATTTGTAAATGCTCTTTTGGATCACTAAAATTTGGTACGTCTGGCACGCAAATGAAAGTTTGTTTATCAATATTCCTATAAGGCCTTTCTTCGCCCCCAAAATGCCTTAGTAAAATAGTAGGTACACACTTATCACAGCAAAAAAGCATAGCCTCTAAGAATAGTGAGCCAAGAATATCATCAGCAGGGAGCTTAACCCCTGCTGTCGTTTTAAAGCTCAAATGTTTTTTGGCTTCAGTGCAAAGCATTGTTATGCCTTTAAGCCAACGCCTATTGCAAATGCATCTGCGTTTCTTACTTCTAGGCAGCTTTCAGTGTAGTATCTCTTTTGGATAGCTGTTTTTGAAGTAGTCACGTCTTTTAACTCAGTTGGCACTAATAGGCCATTTTTCATATAGTCAAAATCTCCTGCGATGATACAATCTCCCAAGCCGTATTTAGGGCTTAAGAAGCGGTGAAGTCTAAAATTTACCCTGCCAAAGTCAGTGTCTAGACTAACAACGCTAGAGTTGATATTTTTCTCATTACCAAATTGGCGAGTAGCTATTTTATTGATGGCCGGTTTTAAATCAGCACCGATAAACACATCTTTTGGAGTTGTGCCTGCATCCCAAATGTTTTGAAGTAGTTGTGACAGCACGGTTTCAGTTAGTGCTGCTGGAGTGCCTTTCCAGTCACCTGAGCTATCAAATGCTACAACGTTACCACGCTTGCCACTTGCAAATGCAGCCGCACCTTTAGCTAAGAAATAAAATAGTCCTGCCATTTCGCCAGCTGTTGCATCCGTTCTAACAGTCGGTGCTTTAAACACACTCTTTTTAGCATCAGCGTCACGACCAAGACCAAAAAGAGCGTATTCCATATCTAGCTTATGCTCTTTTGCTCTTTTGGCTGTCTCACGCTCTAGCTCTTTACCGCCATAAGTAGCCACTGCTTGCATACTTCTTGACACACTCACGTTTGAAGTGAAAATTTGCACTGCGTTTGAAGTCTTTTGCATACTTGATTTGATCTGATCATCAAAGTCAGAAATCTCTAGCTGTGCGTTTTTCTTTGGGGCAGCTAAGCTGTCAGTTAGCCAAGAGTGCTCTATACCTTTAACACTTGAAGTGCCAATTAGTTTAAGTATAGGCGTCTCGTCAGCACCTATTAAAATTATGTTTTCGTAGACTGAGGGTTTTAAGCCTTCACGTTTTGTAGCTGGGGCTTGAAACCCAGTTGTAGTTATTGCCATTTCTTTGCTCCTTTTATGCAATTTAATGGCAATTTATCATTTGTAGCTGTGCCAAATCTACCCAATTTTGGCAAAAAAAGAATAAATTTTATTTAATTATTCTTAGAGTTTTTAGTAGATATATAACTATTTTTAGTTACTTGGCTAGTTTTATTTTTTAGTTAGCCTACTTACTGCTTTAGCTTTTACTCCGTCGCTTATATCTTTATTTAGTAGCACTTTCTTAACTAAGCCCACTTTGTCTCCACTCATATCTATCGCATCAAGTAGCTTAAGCTTTGGGTTTTCAAACTTCATAGGCTCTTTTAAGTTTCTATCAGAATAAAAGGTTATAATGTTGTCAAGGCTGCCACTTGGGCTTAACCCCTTTTTCGTGGCTGGGCGAAGGTCATTAGTAATTGAGGACACGTCTTGGCTTTTGCCAAGCGGTAACCCTCTCCCTTCGCCATTTTTATTACTAACTACTAGCTTAAACCTGACACCTTTATCATCTTCCCACTCATAAATACGAGCATTTTTCTTATTTACAAATGGCTCTTTGTGTTCTTTAATAAAATTACGCACATTTTCACCCAAATTTAGCAATTCCTCTTTCGTAACAAAACCAGCCTTATTTTCATCATCTAAGTGCCTGATGCTTATATGCTTCGCTCCTTTACCAATATTGCCTCGTTCGTATTTGATAGCATCATTTATGTTGTCTAAGTCTTGCTTTATTTGTATAGCGTTCTTACCATTATATGTGACATTATAGATGCCTCTTTTTTCTTGTTTAGCAAGTTTATCCACTCCTGCATTATCAACTATCTTTTTTATCTCTTCGCTTGGCTTTTTAGATATACCTAGTATCTTATTATAAAGCTCAGGACTTACCCTTTTTACCCCCTCAGCTGTTATCCTTGATCCAAACAATGCATATATAAAACCCTTTGCAAACTCTTCAGGGCTTACATTGCCATTTTCATCAGCACCATTTGCTGTGCCACCAATTAAGCCACTTGCTATGTGTGGGCTTGCGTTTATTGTTCTACCACCTTTTGGATTAGATAGGCTTCCGAATTCTCGCTCAAAGTCTTCCATGTCAGCATAATCACTGGTTTTTTTATACTCATAGCCAAGTGCATCACTGCTTTCAAGATCAGATTTTAGTTTATTAAAAGTAGCCTCGTCCATCTTTCCAGCTCTTATCTTCGCAACGTCAGCTTTTGTAGTTAAAAAATCTGCTTTATAATTTTTCTCGTACCCTGCTGGCGTTAATTTATATTCCCAGCCACCAACTCCGTCGTTGCTCTCAATATTTCTATCAGCTATTCTATTTCTGCCATATTTTGCATTTTTAGCCAATATATTTTCTCTATCACTTAAAAACTTATCCACATCATATTCATTTAAAAGCTTTTTAAACTCTTCTTGCGTTTGTTTTGGTATAATGCTTTCATCAGAGCTAGAGAATGTGCTTTTTGCACCAGCCGTCGGTCCAACCTGATTAACATCAGCACGTTGGAGTGTAGGGTATGGCGTCCCTACCTTTAGCTCTTTCTCATTAACTTTTCTTAGTCTATCCATCTCATTTTTATTTGTGCTTTTTGATAAGTGTCCTACAAGCCCACTTTCTTTTACTATGCCAAGCTTCCCTACGCTCCCGTCTTCTAAGACCTTAGCTATTAAAGCTATATCTGGACGGTTGTTTTTAAAAAAGTGAGTTGGGTTATTTTTTATCTCTTTTAGCAGCCTATACACATCGCTTGGCTTTTTAAAAAGTTCAGGGTGCTTATTTTGTAAAATAAATAAATTTGCACTAAGCTCGTTATTATTTATTTCTGATAGTTCCCTCACCCAGTCATCCACGCTAATTTTTACATTTAAATCACTCTTTGGCGCTGGGCTTTCTTTTGTGATGAAATTATCCCCTTTTGTTTCTACGTTTTGAGCCTCTTCTCTTAACGCCTTTACCTCGTTTTTAAAAGCTTCTAATAGTTTAGTTGAGTTCTCTGGCACATCTTTTATCTCTATCTTTTCAAGATTATTAATGACACTTTTTAGATCGCCTGCCTTATTAATTGCATTTCTTATATGATTTTTTAAAGCTGCATCATTTCCAAGAACTGGCAGTAGCGACTTTAACCTTTCAATGGCTAAATTTCTCTTCATTGTCTTAAGTGCCCCAGTTACTGAATGCCCTATGCCTTGTTGTAGTTCTTTAGCCTTTGGATTTATGGCTGTTAGTTTTTCAAGTAGTGCTGAAGTGTTATTTAGTATAGGAGCTTTTTTATTTAGCTCGCTCATGATCTCTACCGCTCTTTTACTCTCAAACGGAGCATCTTTTAAAGCAGCACTTACTTTAGAAAAATCAGTTATGCCATCTTTGCTAAATTTCTCTATAACGCCACGTATTAGGTTGGTTTCTAAGGCTTCTTGCTCACTACTGCTTAGCCTAGATGTAAGCGCTTTAAAATCAAGCCCATTTTCAGCATTTAGAGCTTTTAAAAGCGAGTTTGTTATATCGCCACTACTCTTTAGCTCACCCATTACATCATGGTAAATTTTAGAGTTTTGAAGCTCTTTAAAAAGAGCATATTCGCTCCTTGCTTGCTTTAGCACATCTTTTGCTTTTTGGCTAAGAGCTGGGTTATTAAAGGCTTGCTCAGCGACATTGTCTATTGCATTATCTACTGCTTCTATCATCTTGCCAAGTGTTTTTTTAGTGCCTGCTGTGATAGCATCAGGAGCAGTTAGCCTTGCCATATCAGCACTTAGCACGTTTCTTACTTCGTTAAGCCCTTTAAAGCCTTTGGTGTTTCCTAATAGTTCCAATGTGCTATCTCTATACCCTGCTGGCAGTCTTAGCGCCTGAGTACCAAGTTCATGCTTCGCTTGTAGTAAATTTGCGCTTGCTTCTTTGCCTGCAAAGGCATCGTCAAGAGCGTTTATCACCTCGCCAAAGTTATCTTTTGTGCGTTTTTCGTATCCGCTTAAAATGTCAGCGGTCTTTTTCTTATCTACCATATTTAAAAGGGTATTTTTTGCGTCTGCGTTTAAGTCACTTGACATTTTATAGATTTTTGAAAAGCTCTTAGGGTCATTTGCTACTGTGTTAGCGATTATCTCAGCCCCCTTTGCGTCATTGCCAAGAGCGGTTAAAAGCAAATCCATCTCTTGCTCTTTTATCTTGTCGCCTTTTATTATATCTCTTGTAGCTTTTTGTGCTGGAGCGAGAATTTTTTCATTTACGTAGTTGATGCCCTTTTGCACCTTCTCATTGCCAACATTTGGTAAAGTGTAAGTCTTATCATCATTTAGTAGAGCTTTATACATATCTTCATCAAGAGCTTCTTTGGATAAATTTTGAGCTACCGCGACATTTGCTTCGCCACCTAGCTTATCCGCCATTGCTTTTTGTGCTCCACCGATATTGTCATTTACTACATATCTAAAGATTGGTTTTACTATTGAATAATCACTAGCCTTGCTAACTCCTTTTTTAAGTGCTTCTTTTACTGCTGGAGATGCCATTGTTGCAAGCGGGCCTGAGATCAAAGCGTCATCGCTTGCTCCACGCAAAGCGTGTTTTAAATAATCATCGCCATTTATCGTCTCATCGCCAAGTATTCTTTTATCGGCCATTAAGTCCATAGCCGCTCCAGCTCCACTTGCTCCAGCTGTTGCTAATGCTGTGCTTATAGCTTTTTGTGCTGTGCTTAGTTTTTTGGTTGGCAAAAGGGCTGAAGCTACACTTATCGCACCCATAGGCACGCCCATTTCATTTAGATATGTTGAAAGACTATCACCGATACCAGGCTCATCTACTGGGATAAATTTATCCCCTTTTTGAAGATAATATTTTCCGTTTGCTTCCCTCACATCATCATAATTATTCTTTTTAGCCCAGTTGTAGAGCAAATTTTCAGTTCTATCCTTTACCGCTTTTTCTTTGTCTTCATAACCTGCCATTTGAGATAAAATATTTCTATCATCACCTGCATGTTTTGCTCTTGCTAACGCTTCAGTAGCCTTTTTCTTTTCTAAATCTTCACCACTTGCTCCATCGTAATGGTAATAATCAAGCATTCCCCCAATCTCTTTGCCAACACCTTTTATGACATTTATTGGGGAGATTTGATCCGCAAATTCGCCAACTTTGTCATACCACGTCTTTTCCTTTGGCGTAGCATCTACTGCCTTACTCATATCAGGGGCAGGCGGCGCATAAGTTGGTGCGCTATTTGCTGCTGGTTGTGCGCCTAATAAATTATCAGGTATCTCGACCTCTTTCATGCCACTAGGTATTTTTACCCAGTTGCCGCCTATTTGCATTTCACTTTTATTTTCAGGTATTTTTATCCAAGCCATTTTTATTTTCCTATCTAAAACTTATGCCAAGTGCGTCAGCATCTACATAGTTTTTTTGTGTATTGTTTCTCTCGCTCTTCAAACTTCGCCCCTCTTGTGGCGTTTGCGGTGTTTGTGGTTTGCTTTTATCTATTCTTCTGCCATCGGCGTCAAATTCTCTAAAATTAGAGTCAAAAAAACCATTATTAAAATAATATTTATATTTTTGTGCCGCTGCTTTTTCAATATCCTCTGTGTCTATCCCACTATCTTTTAACGCTTGTATCTTGTTTGTGATCTGTGATAGCAGCCTATTTATTGAGCTATCACTCTTTACTCTATAACTTGTATCAGTCCAAGAGTTAGTGCTTGGCAAGACCTCCATTAAGTCTTGATATTGTTGGTTTGATATTTTCCCTGAGCCCACCAAATCTTTTGCCGCTTGCCTTATAAATCCTAAATCGTTTTTAAATTTTTCCGTTTTTGGGTCTTGCATATTAAACACTTTAGCTACAGAGTGACCTAAGTTTTGTATAGCCCCTTGCTCGCCACCAGTAAAGTTATTTTTTAAATTTACTAATTGATCGAGCAGGCTAAAATTCCCTGCTATCTCGTCTCTCTCTTTTTGTGTTGGTTGTTTTTTCTTTATTGCAATATTTGCATTTAGCCCTGCGTTATCGCCAAGCAAGGCACTTATCCCATTTTTTGGATTATTGATATTTAAAATCGCCTTTTTGTATCTAGTTTGCACTTGAGGGCTTTGATCTTTTATGCTCTCAGGCAAAGTAAATCCTGCTGCGTCAAAGGCTAAATTGGTTTCTAAACTATCACTATTTAGCCCATTATTATATTTTTGCATGTCAAAATTAAGTCTATTTGCGTTTGTATTTGCATTTTGCAAAGCAACATTTGCCATTAGATGGTTATAGATGGCATCATTTTGGTATTTATTTGCTTTTAGCCCTAGCTCTTGCCCTTTTAGCCCAAGCTCGTCACGCTTTAACCCTTGAGTTATAGCGTTATTGTTTGCCGTTTCAGTTTCGGTTGACATATTGTGACGTATGTTTTCGTTTAGCCTATCTATATTATTTTGCTCGTTTGCTAAATTTGATCTATTCTCCTCTGCTAGCCTTTGTTTTGTGAAGTTATTTCTTACGCTGTCTTGGTAAATATCCCATAACGCTCTACCAGTTGCGCCCACTGCGTCTATTGTGTTGGTGTTGTAGTTAAAATCTACTTTATTTGGGTTAAAATACGGCATTTTCGCTCCTTTTTGTGAGGCTTAGATTAGTAAGCCTCGTCCTCTTGTTGTTTATGAAAATTTGACGCGTTCCAAGCATTTACTAAATTTTGATTTGCTTGATTTTCTCTTTGTAGCTGTCTTTGAGAAAGCATCTTGTTAAAATCGTAAGCATCTTTATTTAGATTAAATGCTTTTTTTGCCATTTTGCTTTGGTTATAAGCACTCCATAATGCGCCACCAGTTCCCAAGGCTGTAAGCCAGTTAGGTGTGCCACCTACGCCGTTTTTATCTCCACCACTTGAACCGCCAAGCCAGCTAAAAATATTTCCAAGTACGCCATTTTCAGTTTCTGCCATTTTATGCTCCTTATAATCCTGCTAATTTCAAAAGCTCTGCGCCATATTCCACATCGCTCACATTTTCGCCTTTTTTGGCTCTATCAAACGCCGATAGCTCACTGCTTGCATTTGAGCCGCTTAAAATTTCGTCTGGCTTCTCTTTGCTTTTTGCTACATTGATCATTCCCATTGCGACTGCTTTCCAACCAACGTAGTTTTCGCCTAGTAGATCACTCATGCCGTGAGCTTTTGCAAACTCTGCTAGATCATCAGGGCGTATTGTTGGATAATCCTTTTTAAACTCTGCTAGATTTTTATCAAAGACTGCTTGGCGTCTAGCTTCCTCTGCTTGCGCTGCTTGAGCTTGCGAGATTTGATCCATTTGAGCTTTTAGCGCGTCAAGATTTCCAAGCCCTAAGCTATCAAGCAAGGCTTGTTTTTCGGGTTCAAGTTGTGGTTTTGTCTCCCGCGCTGATTGCTCTTTTGCTGCTAGCGCCTCGGCCATTGCTTGCTTGATCGCTTCAATATTTAGCTCCTCTTTTTTTGGCTCTTCTGACACTGCCACTGGCTCAGTCTTTGCTTCCTCTGCTGGTTGTTCTACCACTTCGTTTGTTTCAGGCTCTGCCTGCTCGTTCCCATTTACTATGGCTGTTAGCTCGTTTAGTGCTTCTTGCTCTGTCATTTATTACTCCTCTTTGTAATTTTCAAAAAAACTTAAAAGGTTTTCGAGAGTTTTTATGTTCTCAATCGCCCTTAACCTCATTTCATCGCTGTTTTTATCATTTTGGCTAGCGGTAACACTTGCCGCATAAAGCCCTAATAGATATTCTGAAAAAGCCCTAAACGCTTGGCATTGCGTCAGCTGGTAAAGCTCCTGCTTCTGCGATAGGCTCTGCCACGCTTGGCAAAATAGCCTGTGGCTTAAGTTGTTTAGCAAGCTCACTCTCCTTTCCAATAAAATTCTCTGGGTCTTTTATCCCATACAGAGGCAGAAGCTCGAGTAAGATTTTCTCGTTTGCCTCTTTCATTCTATTTGCACCCTCGCCGTCTTGAAGTTGCAAGCACATACCAAATTGAGCCGCTATTACTTGGCTAGCATCCATTAGGCTTTTCTTTTGCACCTCTTTGTTTAGCGCTCCTATACCAGTATTTAGATTGATATTAAAACTTGGCACTTCACCACGGTTAAACCCTGCAAAAAACAATGGGTCGCCGTATTTCCAAACTAAGAATGCAAGACGTTCAAATATAGGCTCAAAAAAGGTCTCATTGTACGTTCTTATGTAGCCTTGAAGCCTGACGCTACCCTCGTTTGCCATAATTGACGCCATTGTTGCCGTCTCTTGCCTAGTTGTAGGTGCTCCGTTTTGTTGAGGGCTAACACCGCTTACCTCGCTCATCTCTTGCTCGATCACTTGTATTGTTGCCATTGAAGCGTTGATGTCGCCAGGTGGCACGATCTTGATGTCAGCTGGGCTATCGGTGAATATTGCACCGCTTGGACGCTCTAAATCAGCTCTTGATATGCTAGTGCTACGATTAAAGATGATTTTTGGCATTGCTTGGTTTCTTGTCACATCTGTAATTGAGTTTCTAATAGCGTTTAGCTCATCTTGTAACGGCAAAAGTGAAGCAAGTGCAGGCTCCCCATACGCACAAACAAAAGTTTGGTCTATATTTCTTCTTGTTTGCGGTAGCATATAGCCAAAAACAAAAGGCTGTCCGTCTTTTAGTTCTACTTTGTCCCTTAGTAGCTCTCTATTGTAAAGCGTGCTAACGCTCCATTTATCATCGTCTAGCTCATAAATTTCATTTAGGCAAATTCTCTCGTAAGGTCTGTTCTCGCTTAGATCAATTTGTCTAAAAGTTTTATTCTTAATTAGCTTTTTGATGTCGTTTGTCGTGAGATAAATTCTATGCACGATATAGCGGATGTCATCCGTGTTTTGTGCATCAGGGTCAAAATAGATGTCATTTATATCCACTTCCTCTATCTTTGCCTCATCTTTTGCCCAAAACACTTTTACCACCGAGCTTGCCGAAAAGGCAGATTTTAAAAAAATCGGTGCAAAAACTTTGTATAGATTGATCTTGTCGCAGTAAAAATTTAGTGCCTCTTGCCACTTGTCAATCACATCATGCGTTGAGTTTATATAAGGCTCTAGCTTTGCGAATGTGTCATTATTAAAATATGTTTCGGTTAAGCCGTCATATATTCTTTTGGCTTTTGAGTTTAGCTTTGGTATGTAGTTTTTACTTTTGTTTCGCTCTTTTAGGCTATGATACTGCTCACTTTCAAGCACCAATAAATACGCATCATTTAGCTTGTCAAAAAAAGGTTTGTACTCCGCATAGCCATTGTATGCTGTTTGCACTAGCTCCTCGAGATAGCTTACTCTTTCATCGTTCATCATTTTCGTGTCCTAATCTGTAAATTGTTCTTGTGCTGACGTTCGCTAGCTCTGCCACCCTTTTTTTGCTAAGCCCTTTTTGTTTTAGAGCCGTTGCAAGTTTTACCCTTGCTTGCTTTGTAGGGATAAATTTTGCTCCCTTAAGCCACTCGCAAATCATCACACAAAAACAAAGACGCAAAGCCTCATCATCAAGCGTTGCCACCTTTCTGACCAGCTCCACATCAATACGCTCAAAAATATACTCGATTTGTTTTGCCAAATCTACCCAATTTTGGCACTCTTTCACCATGCGCCTCCGTCATCGTAGTTGATCGTGTTGATTTTTGCTGGCAATGGATCAAAAAACGTCAAAGCCAATGCATCGGCGAGGTCAGGGCTGAAGCCAAACTCTTTTTTGATATTTTCTTTTGGCAAGAGCAAATAACGCTCTTTTTTGTCATAATAAAAACTAATAGTACTAAGCTGTTTTTTGAGCTTGTCGTTTGGCACGATACTAAGCAACCTAAATTTCTCTTTGAGTGTGAAATAAGCCTCTGCTCTCTTGTTGGCATAAAGCTTTTCGTTTGTAGCTTTGTATGAAAATTTTGCCTCTCTGACTATACCACGCAAGCCAAAATCCACTAGAGTATCAAACACACCAGCACCAACACCCACGCTATCGATAAAAATAGCGTCTGGCTTATCCTCACTTCTCTCATATATGCCAAAAATCTCCCTTGCTAAAGCTGTCACACTATCAAGCCGAAAAGTATAAAAGTTTGTGACGCCGTATCCTTGCCTAATACAAAGCACGCTTTCGTCATCACCCTCACGTGCCACATCTAGCCCCCAAACAATATTCGCCTTTTCGTTTGACATCTGCGTACTAAATGCGTTTTCAATGAGCGCAAGGTTAAATAGCACATTTGAGGTAGTATCTAAAAACTCGCCGTATATCTCTTGGCGCACTACGTCGCTATCTATACCGCCAAGCTCTGCCACCATTTCGTCTATTTGTTCTTTTTTTAATAGTGGGTTATTGAAACTTGATATTTGATAATTTTTCCAGTCTTTATCTCCGCTCATCCCACGTTTAGCAAGGTCATAAAAGCGGTTCTTGCCTTTTGGCACGCCACCTATAAATGCTCTTGATTTTGGATTATCTAGTAGCATTGCTCTTATGGCGTTATCCCAAAGATAGGCGTCCTTTAGGATTATGCCAGCTTCGTTTAGGATCACTATATCGTAGCCAAAGCCCTCAATGTTTTCTGGGCGTTCTGCGCTTCTCATATCAAGGTAGCCCTCGCCGATGCTTAGCTTTTTATCTTGAGCGTGAAATTTATATAACTCTTTTGGTAGGGCTTTCAATTCAGGCAAAAAATAGCGTTCATAATATCTTTGTAGGTTTGACGTGATAGTATCTACCCAAAGCACCTTTTTGCCCTCTAAAAGCCACTCAATCGTAGCGTTTGCGATGCCCTTGGTAAATCCTACACGGCGCCCTTTCTCTATTGTAGTGAAGCGTGCACTATTCTCAAAAAAGACTTCTTTTTGCCACGGCGTATAGGTTAGGCTTAAATTTATATCGCTCACCCTGCCACCTTTTCAAATATCGCCTCAATAAAGAGCCAAACACAGATCACGCTTGCGATAGCCATACTTACGACTACACAAAAGACAATATCTGCCCAAGTGATTTTATTCACCCTTTAGCTCCTTTCTCTCAATGATTATTTTTTGCTCGCTTTGTACGTTTGCATTATTAATCTGTGTTGCAGCAACTCTTTGATTAACCCCAAGCGTTAAACTAGCCTTATCAATCATATCTTGTAGTGTTTTATAGTCGTTTGCATTAAGCTCCACTGGTTCAAAATTTTGTACTCCATCACCCACACCAACTTTTTCAAATTTAGTATTTTTATCTAGCATATCCATCACTCGATTAAGATTTTTTTGCGTAGCATTAAATATTAATCCGCGGTTATATGCTTCATCTTTAGCAGTGCTCAAAATACTGCTCATTTCTATTTCTGATTTTTGAGTTTGTGCCGATAACAGCGTTATTTGAGCTTCAACTAAATGCTCATTTTTTGGCGTTAATCCTTTGAGTAAATTAGCCACAGTGCCATTTGATACGCTATGTTTTTTTGCTAGCTCCCTTTGTGAAAATTTACCTGTATGAAAGTCGGCCAAAATTTTTTCTTTTATCACCTCTGTTATCTTCGCCATTAATAAATCCTAAACTCGCCCTCTATTACTCCAAGGGCTATTTTTCTCTCTAGCAGTTTTCGTTTCAGCTTGAAAACGTCCGTTTGCATTCCCTTTACGTCCTCAATGATGCGTGTGCCATCTTTAAGACGATAAGTAAAATCTGCTATGTATCTGATCTCACGCACGGTTCTAAAACCTTGCTTGGTTGTTTCATCTGATATTGTGTAGCTAGGCATTAACACAAACGGCACTTGTCGGTTTAGTTCGCTTATCTCGCCTACTCGTTGTAAGGTTTCTAGCTCTTTATTTCTACGCCACTCTTTGGCACTATCAAAGCCTTTAGTCCTTCGGTTGTGGTATTTGTTCCTAACAATCGCCGAAACGTTGCCAATTTTCATCTGCTACCTCCTCGTATTTTTCTATACTCTCGTGTTTGTGAGCGTGACACCATTGATGACACTCTCTACAAACGGCTATTTGCTTGCTGTCGTCCTTATCTGCTCCAAATCTGCCATATCTTACGTGGTGGCACTCTATGCTTTGTTGCTTCTCGCATATTTGGCAAAGTGGATATGCTTCAAGTAGTCTTAGTTGGTAGGCTCTATTTTCGCTTCTTGCCAATCTCAAAATAGCCCCCTTGATCCGCTCTTATAAATCATATAATCAATCTTCGCTTGTTCATTATTATTATTTAACCTTGCTTGTTTCAGACTGTACCCCTTAAAAGCTTCATCGCCATACTCTACTAGGTCGTCTATGTATGGCAAAATGTCGCTATTTTCACTTGAGAAAAATATAAAAGGTTCTCGCACTAGTCTAATTAGCTTTAAGAAGTCGCGTAGCCCCCAAAAGCATTTATAGCCTGCTTTATTTGTTTGTAAATATGGTGGGTCTAAAACCAATACAACATCTTTATTTTCAAATTCTTTTATCAGCTCCATTGCTTCTTTGTGGGCTATCTCAACGCCTTTTAAATAACTATTTTTTTGATATAAAGGCATTTTTGGGCTGGTTGCAAAAAATGTTTTCTCTTTTTTAAATTCATCTTTATTATGAGCATATTTGGCACTAAAAAGAAGGTTTGAGCTGAGCGTTAGCCAGTCGATAAAATATCCTCTCTTTATATACTCATCTATGATTTTTATAATTTTTTCTCTATCCTCCTCACTTACTTTTTCATTCTTTTTATATTTTTTTGTGATAGGCTCTATTGTCTGTAAAATCTCGTTTGTTGTCTCTATATTTGCCAGCCTCTCGCTGTAATTATCGTAGTCGTTATAAATTACCCTTGCATTAGGATAAATTTGTTTTATATTGTGACTAAGTAGTCCAGAGCCACCAAAGGCGTCGATAAAAATTCCATTTCGGTATGCTCTAAACTCGTCTTTTATAAGCTCTCTAAATTGCTTAATAAAGTTTCTTTTTTGTCCTTGAAATGGCAAAGGGGCAGCGTTAAATGTATTCATCAAAATAGCCCCTTTGTGTCATCGTCCTTGTGCTTCTCGTTCCACTTTCTCATTATTTCAAGCACTCCGCTTGCATCCTTACGGCTTATTTCGAAGCTATCAAGTATCTTTTTGTTTTCGTCTGCTACCTTTGCGATTATGCTAGCTCCGCTTTCGGCTATTGTGATATATATGGCTTTTATCTGCTCTCCAAGTAACGTTCAAATATCTTTTTGCCTATCTCGTAATCAACTTCGTTTCTTATGGCTTGACGTTTGTTTTTTATCTTAAATTCGTCTAAGCTAAAATCTTTAAAGTCTGCATTTTTTACGTGCTTTATCACTCTAAAGGATGGAGTATTTATCCCATCAAGTGCAAAACTACTCCAAAAATAATGCCTACCTATCTCAGTGGTCGGCTTTATGAGTGGCTCGTAATATGGCAATACATTCTCAACTACAAAAGCCTTTTTGCAAAACGTCTTAAGATAAGATATAAGCTCATAAAGCCTAAAATCTGGCAAAACTCTCGTTGCCTCATTGCGTGAGTTATTACAAAAATTTAGCCTGCTGTGACTTTGGCACGGAGGGCTAGCCCATATAAAATCAAAATCTAAGTAATTTGTAGCAGCATAGTCCCAAGCGTCGCCTACTATCACATTGTCGTTTGGATAGCGTTTTGCATAAGCTTTAGCTATTTCAGGATCAAACTCAACGGCTGTTACTTCTATGCTTATGCCTTTTTCTTTTGCTATGTCGTCCCAAAACTTGCGATTACCACCAAGTCCTGCAAAAAGGTTAAGTATTTTCATTACGCGCCGATCCTTTTTATCACACCCGCCACTATCGACTTAATGGGCGATTTTTGCGCCGTTAGGGCTTTAAATTTAGCCACGCCCATAAACTTGCCGTCGTTATCTCCGCCGATAAAATATACCGGCTCGTTTCCGCCTACGCCGTTAAAGCCATTATTCGCCTCGCTCTCACCGATTAGATAATCGGGACAAATTTGCGGGGTTTTCGCGTAAATCTTATAAAGCTTGGCAAAGTCCCACTTTTTAAAATTCTCCCAGTCTTGCCCTTCTAGGTTGCAAACCTTTACCCAGCCACCCCTAGCACGCACTACTGACATTATCGCTCCGTCTTTAAAGCACACGCTACGATAAGGTCCGTAGCGTCTTATCGCGTAAGCTAACTCGTCTAACGCTTTTTGCGCTTTGTCGCCCTCGTCTCCGTTGAGCGCTTCTAAAATTTCCGCCGATGTAGGCATCGTAGGATATTTTCGCGTTTGTCTGACTAGTTTTAGTGCCGCGGCTAATTCGCTCGCCTCATAACCCATTAGGTCCTCAAAATAAAGTGCAATCACGGCTTTGCTTAAATTTGCTCCGTAATACTCCACTGTTGGCATAAATACGCCGTAAAATTCTTGTATCGTCATTGAAAATCTCCTACTAAGTCACTTCGCCCATTTTTTATCATTTCTTTAGCTAGCTCCTTAAATGCCGCCATTGTGTTTAGCGTGCCTTGTTTTAGTCCGTGAGGGTTATCATCGCTTACTCCTTGCGTGCCACTAGTCGCCTTTACGCCGTAACTAGGCTTTGGCTTAAACACCCCTTGCCACTCATTACGCATCGCTTCTCTTAGGCACTCATTGACGTCTATACCATCGTTCGCCCACTTAGCCCACTCGCTAAATTTCATCTCGATACCCTTTTGTGTCAATTTTTCCCTGCGCTCTTTCTTGTAGGCTAGGTATTGCTCCCAAAGTGCAGGGTCGAGAAAATCAGGCAAACTCGGTTTAGGGGGTAAGGGGGTATTGTTAAAAGCTTGTAATTTTAAGGCTTGTAATTGATTATTGCTTGTATTATTCATTCGCGCGCATACATTATATGGCGGACGTTGGATTTCCCGTTCGCGGACGTTGGATTTTCCGTCGGCGACCTGATTTTCTCCGTCGGCGGACGTTGGATTTCCCGTTCGCGGACGAGCTGCGTTTTCTAGGGCTACGATCTTAATTTTTCGATTAGTTACTACCGCGCCGAATTTTTGCAATTCAACCTCGATGTAACCTAGATTTTTTAATTTTGTTACACCAGAGCTAGCCCAATCTTTAGACTTGCCCAATTTCTCGCCTAAATACTCGTTAGACGCGTAACAATAGCCCTCTTTTGCTGACAAGGAGGATATTAAGATCAACAGCCTAAGCTCGTTTTGTATCCTTTCATCAAATAGCCAAGAGTTAAAACAAACGGCATACCCATTTTGTAAATTATCGCTCATCTTAGCCCTTTCCAAATTTCAATAAATGTGTCAAGTATTATGATCGCACAAAGAGCCATCGTAAAATACAAGGGATTATCCATTACGCTATCCTTTCGGTGGGTTTTAGTATCGATGTGCTGCACCCGCTTATTGCGTCTTTTTTTGATCCGATCTCTATCAGGAAGCCGCGCGCTATTAGCTCATTAACACGGCCGCAAACGCTATTTATTGCTACGTTATACCAACGCGCTATTTCTTGTCTTGTCGCACCCTCTTTATGCTCGCAAAACATTTCATAAACGGCTCTACGTTTGCCGCTTAGCTCTGGTTTTAGTTTGTTATATGCCTCTAGGCTGTTACTCGCTACCATCAAAATGCTCCTTAAAGCTATCTTTCAGATAAGCCCTTTTAAAATTTCTAAGCGACCAAGCCAAGAAATCCATAAAAAGGACTTATATGACAGATAAAGAGATAGTTTTAGAACTCACAAAAGCTTTACTAGAAAAGCAATCGCAAGTTAACGATGTTTTTAAAAACCCTGCTACCGCAGGTAAAGTAGTAGCCAAGATTTTTAACACCATTGCTGAAAATATTAAGCCTGCACTAGACAAGCTCAAAGATCATAATTAGCTCTCATAGAGCAGTAACTAGCTAACATTTTTACCATCTTGTCTTGGTCGTCTTGAGGGAGTTTGTTAAGCTCTTTAAGCATCTTTTTAAGCGACTTTCTAAAATCTTTCTCTTTCTTTTTTTCTACTTCACTCATTTTTTGATCTCCTTAACATTTTTGTTGTTATAATCTCCCAAAGGATTATTAATGTTTGAAACACTAGATGCACTCCTTAAAGTGCTTATCCTTAATGGCTTTACTCCCTTATCCATTGCTCTTATTATTGCCTCTATTTTTTTATCAGGTGTTGTTTTTGGTGTTTTTATAAATAGACATTTTGGTACTAAACCTTTTTGGACTGAAAAAGAATTCACTTGTGTCCTAGAAGACAAAAACGGCACTAAATTTAAAGTCGATGTAAGCGTTCTTTTTAAAAATGCAAAGATAGTTCGCATCGATTGTCCTTTTTTCAAAAAAGGCAAATGCAAGGGCGACCATAAGTGCTTAATGCTAGAAAAAAGGTTGTAGTTAGCCATTTTTAGCCTCCTTTTGTTTTTTCTACCTCTAAAATATATGCATTTAGATTGTCGCCCCAAGCATAAAAGGGGTGTCCAAACTCTTGCAAAGCTGCGAACCTCACATCCCCATTGGGTTTTTTATTGTTTGATCCGCTAGCATATACATTGCAAGTCCCAGCCGACTTGTAAAATTTACCAAGCCATTTTCTAAGCTTTTTTCTATATTTTGTCTGTTTCATAACCTTATATTACTATCTGTTATATAAAATATAACTTAAGGTTATTTGATTTTTAATTATTTTAGTTATAAAATATTACGCAAAGTTATATCTTGCGAAGGTGTAGAAAATGAAAGAATTTAAAGATAAATTGTCAGATTTACTAAAAGAAAGAGGTATAAATACTATACAATTTGCCGATATTTTAGGCATTTCACAGCCTTTAGTTAGCCAGTGGTTAGCTGGAGAAAAGAAGACAAAAAAATATTTATTGCCACTGGCTAAATTTTCAGGCTATCCGATCGCTTATTGGCTAGACGATACCATAGAAAAACCGACAGAAGCCCATAAATATGCAGATAATATCTCTTCTAACAGTACCAAAACCGTGTATATCCCTTTTTATAAAGACGGGGTGGTTTCTGCAGGTCGTGGCGCCGAAAACGACGATTTTGGCGAACCTGAATTGCTGCCTTTTAACCCAAACGATTTAAAAATTATGTTTAATGTTAGCCCGCACGCAAAACTAGGCATTGTCCCTTGTTTTGGTAACTCAATGGAGCCGACTATTAAAGAAAGCGACTTGGTTGTTTTTTGTGATGATATAAACCAAATAGAGGGCGCTATTTATGTTTGCAAATATGAAAATGAAATATTTATAAAAAGAATAAAAAAACGTCCTACATTGGCGTTAATAAGTGACAATAAGGACTACGAGCCAATAATTATAGAGGAAGAGCTAAACGTCGAAATTTTAGGGCGTGTTGTTGGTTGTTATGCAATAAACTCTAAACGAATTTAAAAGTCCATTGCGAAGTATATAAAGGACTTACGTTTGAGGATTATGGGATAAAGTAGTCAGCATAGTCGGTAGCTACTCCATAAATTCAAAGAGGTTTAGATCTGAAAAAGCAGGTATCGTATCAAGTCTGTTTTTAAAAAAAGATCAATTTCAGCTCAATATAGTATATTTTTTGCTAAAATAAGTACAAAAATAGTTTATTTTTTGATATAATTCACGATTTTTTTAACAGTTCTTTTAAAATTTTATACTTTTAAACCATAAATTAGACACAAAATGTCTTAAAAATTTAATATAATTTCATTGATTTTTTATTGAAAGGAGCAAAAATGAAAGCGATGGATTTAGCGGGACACGTAGTCAATAGATGCATTGATTTGGATATGCCAGTTAGTAATTTAAAGCTCCAAAAAATGCTTTACTTTTTAGAGATAAATTTTTTAATTAATTTTGATAAAAAACTAATCGATGAAGATTTTGAAGCTTGGCAATATGGGCCAGTTCTAAAAGATGTTTACGATAAATACTCTTTTTTCGCGGCCAGCTCGATAAGAATTAGACAAGAGCCGGAAAACGATTTGCCTGAAGAGTATAAAAATTCGATTATAAACAATATCGACCATTTAGCAAAAATAGATGCGTGGGCATTAGTAGAGTATAGTCATAGAGACAACACCCCGTGGAGTAAAATATATCGCGACGGGGCAGGCAATCATCAAAAAATTCCAAATGAGCTACTAAGAGAATATGCGCAAAATATAAAGAATGAGAAAGAATAATCGTAAACCGTCCGATGTCGTTGAGACATCGGAGGTTTTTATAAAACAAGAAGACGCCGCCCCTCCCGAGCTCCCTAAAAAAGATGACGATCCGATAAAAATTTTCTTAGAAAAACTATGCGATATAGGTATAAGCAATAGCACACTAAAAGAAGAGCTATTGAGAATTTATGACAAAGATTTCCGACATAGCTATTCTGACGTAACGATGTATTTATTTAATATAACCGAAGCTGATTATTCAAAATTGGAAGCTATGGTAAGCCGCATAAATGCAATCCTTGAGGAAATAGACGACAGGGGCTTAAGAGGGCGTATTTTTAAGCTGTATGATCACTTAAATTTAGAATTAGTTAGGCTAAAATACCTACTCCCCAAGATACAAGATACCAACTCAAAAATACAAGAAGCGAACAACAAAGTCGATGATCTTACAAAGCAAACAAACGATATAAAGAAAAATGCCGAGGATATGCAAAAAAATTATATTACTATCCTAGGTATATTTGCCTCTATCGTCCTCGCGTTTGTAAGCAGTCTTGCTTTTTCTACTTCCGTTTTACAAAATATAGACAAGGCTAGTATTTATAGGCTAATTGCAGTTATATCACTAATTGCTATTTTTATAGTTAATATCCTTAATTCTTTATTTTCGTTTATTAAACAGATACATTATGGAAAAGATGATGAAAGCTCCAAGTTTAAGCCGTTAAATTTATTTAATATTATCATGTTACTTATTATAATCCTTACTGGTGTAGCATGGTATTTTTACCACCCATATGAGTATAAAACAACCACTAATAGTACGACTACTATTAATATTAACGCCTCTGATCTCGCTAACTGCCGAGCAAAGTAAAGTCGTAAAAATATCTGACGGCGACACTATCACTGTACTAAGTGGCAAAGAGCAAACAAAGGTCAGACTATATGGCATTGACGCACCTGAGAAAAAGCAAGACTACGGACAACGATCAAGGCAATTTTTGGCTAGCCTAATCGCAGGGCAAGTGGTAGAAGTAGAGCCAAAGGGAAAAGATAGATATAAACGCACACTAGGCATTATTTACTATAAAGGGCAAGATATAAACGCTCAAATGGTGCTAAATGGCTACGCTTGGGCTTACGTTAAATACTCGAGAATATATGTAGATCAAGAGAAAACAGCACGTGAGAATAAACGTGGGCTTTGGCAGAGCAGTAATCCTACTCCGCCGTGGGTGTGGAGAAAACGCTAATAAGATAAAGCCTTGTATTTAGAACATCCGTCTTGGCTGCCATAATCGCAAGCTAGTCCAAAGAATTCTTTTGCTTTTAAAATGTCAAACCTAACACCAAGCCCTTCTTTGTATGCTACCCCCACCAAGAGGCAAGATCCACCATCTTTATATTGTTTGCACAAAAGTTCATTGATTTTTGTGGCCGTTAAATAATCCTCGTCTTTTATGAGTAATTGTTGTTTAAAAATACACAAACAAGCATCATTTATTTTATCATCTGGGACAAAAGGTTGCGGCTTGCTTGCGTCGTATTTGTTAGGGCAAGCACTAATTGTATAAACTGTTAGTAAGGCCTCACTGAGATCACTTAGTGTCTTATATTGCTCTTTTGTAAAATATCCACCATCATACAATGCTTTCGCTACTTTTTCCTCATCTTGTGCGATTATAATAATTTTATAGTTTATAAAATTTTTTTCAGTATCTTTTATTTGGTTCTTAGCCTCTGCTATATAAAAAGCAGCAATAGTGTCTAACACATTTAAGATGTTAATTTTAGATACATTTTTATTCTCAAAATTTTGTTTCAGAATATTTTTATAGAGATATATGCATGAGGGGATTGTTGTCGGTTTATTTCCCTCGCATTCCTTGGCTGCAATATTCCAAAGTTCATCATCTGTAGCATTTTTATGGGCTGTTTTAAACATTGATATTTGTCTGGTCTCATATTCTAGGAGCTTATAGTAATAATCCTCACAAACTTTAGCATAAGAAAAAACAACACCAAAACATAAAACCAACAAGACTCTAAATACTGGCATTACAACTCCTTATATTTTAACAATTATATAACAATTAATTTAAAAAGTATATAACTTTAAGTAATATATTAAATAACATTAAGTTATATTTAATATAACCTTTGGTAATATTCTCTCATCGAAACAAAAAGTAGATAGGCTTCAAGCGAAAGCTGACAGAGTGAGCCTCCTGCGAGTTTTGCAGGTTAATCACGTTTCAATCTGAAGCGTCAGTGATAGGGCGAAAATCTATCACTCAACACCGACCCTGATTTAGGATAGTTTTTCACAGGGGTTTCAATAAAACGAAAAACACTAAAATAAAGTGAGTTATAATTACGAGATGAAAAATATAGAGTTGTTTGATTATTATGCAGGCATTATCTTTTCCGAGCTTATCGACGAGTTTCCGCTACCTAAAGATATAAAGGCAGCGGATATAGTAAAAAACGATATACATATAGATGAAGTAAATAAACACGTAGCTATCGTTTATTACACTTGTTTATGGCTAAAAGAAAATGGCTTTGTAAATTTAG
The DNA here is from genome assembly GCF_000466745.1 of Campylobacter concisus ATCC 51562. Lineage (NCBI taxonomy): Bacteria > Pseudomonadati > Campylobacterota > Epsilonproteobacteria > Campylobacterales > Campylobacteraceae > Campylobacter > Campylobacter concisus. The sequence continues at coordinate 28,540 of NZ_ANNI01000005.1, forward strand.
ACAACTCTTTTTCATCTCAAAAAATGGTTTCAAATGTGACCTTGACAGCCAAAGGGCTAGAGATACTAAAACAAACTCCACAAAGCATAGATGGCAAAAGCCTAGGTGATAATCTAAAGGCAGCCGTACAAACTGGCAAAGATGAGTTTATCAAACAAGCCGTAAATAAAATTTTCTCACTTTCACTTAACTTAATCTCTTAATTTTTTCTAATAAAAGCCTTGCTTGCTTAAAGCATTTCGGTTAGTTTAAAACCTAGAACAATAACGCCCTTTTTAGTCCAAAACACCATTTTTTGACTATTAGACACCCCGCCCGATTTGTCAAGGGGTGTATCATATACGCCACCTTTACCGTCGTTATACATCTCTTTGTTTTGGCTTATGGCGAGCAAGGCTTCTATTAGAAAAAGGAGCTAGAGATGAAAAAGATAATCAAGTTTTTTAAGGTGCTTTTTAGCAATGGCGGCGAGATAAAGAATATCGCCTATCTAAATATCAAAAGGGGTTAAAAATGAGCTTAAACTATGACTTAGCACGTGCCGAAAGCGATGTGGCGCACATAAATTTAGATAAAGAATACGACGAGCTAATAACTGACATCGAAGCTGTATATAGCCGCCATCGCTATACCTTTAAAAACGCCCTTGGCGAAAATAGTGGCGAAATAATTGATCTGCTTATTGAGCATTGCAAAAAAGACTTTTTCGCCTATGCAGCGCTTGTCTATGTGCTATGCGTTGAAGCTGAAATGAGCAACGATGCAGTTTTAAGTTATACGGCTACTTACCAACAAACATTGAAAAAGCTACGAGAGGAGGCCCAAAGAGATGCGATACTCCACACTAAAGAGGCTTGTTAAGTTCTATGGCAAGCCAAATATGACTTGGGGAGAATTTCAAAAAATATTAGAAAGGTTAAAAAATGCTAAGCAATAAAGAATACCACGCACGCCCTGAAATATCAAAAAGTGATCTAGACCTACTAGCACGTAGCCCTTTACACTTCAAAATGAAAAATGAGCTTAGGAGTGAGCCTACAAAAGCTTTGCTCTTAGGCTCTGCGGTGCATAAGTTAGTATTAGAGCCAAAAGATTTTTCAAATGAGTTTAGCGTAGAGCCTGATGTTGATAAACGCACCAAAGAGGGCAAAGAGATCTATAACAATTTTTTAGAAAATTTAGGCGATAAAACCTCGCTTGATCTTGATATTTTTGGCTCAGCCGTAGAAATAGCAAACTCGGTTAATTCTATGCGTGAAACAGCTATATTTTTAAAAGATGGGCTAGCCGAACAAAGCTATTTTAGTGAGATAAACGGCGTAGCGGTTAAATGTCGCCCTGATTTTTATAATGAGAAAATGGGTGCAGTAATTGATCTAAAAACAACTTCTGACGCTTCGGCTAGTGGCTTTGCTAGATCAGTAGCTAGTTTTAATTATCACGTGCAAGCAGCGTTTTACAGCGACATCTTAAGAAGCTTAGGCAAAGAGGTAAATTATTTCTTGTTTATCGCCGTTGAAACAAAAGCCCCTTATTTTGTAGGGTTTTATGAACTTGATGCAGCAGCAATAGAGCAAGGTCGCAAAGCATATCTTGAATTGCTAGAACTTTACAAATATTGCAAGAAACGTGACGAGTGGTGGGGCTATGCAAAAAAAGACGGCGACAAGATAGAGGCGGTGCAAACTTTGAGCTTGCCAGCGTGGAAATTTTACGAACAGATAGCATAAATTTAAAAGGATAGACAAATGAACCAAATACAACCAAGAGAGCAACAAGCGCGAGCTTTAGTTGGCTCAAAAATGAACCAAATTCAAACAATAGTTGGCAACGATAAGGCTAAGGCTTCAATTTTTGCTAGTGCTATCGCAAATATGGCGAATGATTATGGGTTAAGAAATTGTAGCGTTGAAAGCATAGTAAATACGGCCATGCAGATAGTCCAAATAGGACTAAACCCAAATAAACTTTTCGGACAAGCTTATGTAGTGCCGTTTAAACTAAAAAATGGTGGCGAAACCGCTCAACTACAAATAGGCTACAAAGGGCTTATTAGTTTAGGTATGAAAAACGGCTGGAAGTTTAGAGCCGTAGCGGTGTATAAATGCGACGAATTTAAGATCGAGTTTAACGGACTTGAAGATAAGATAAATTTTACACCCAATTTTGACGAACGAAGCGACGATGACGGCGACTGGGTATTTAGCCATTTAGTGGGCGTGATCGTATATGCAAAAGACAGCAACGATAATGTTTTCAGTGAGTTTGTCAGTAAGAAAAAGCTCGAGAAATTACGCTTAAAAAGTCAAAACCAAAGCAAAAAAGACAAGCTTGAGTATATATGGCTAGACTGGGCGGAGGAGATGTATAAAGCCAAAGCTCTTAAATACGTTGCTTCACGCTTACCGATAAATGATCGCCTAGCCGAAGCCGTAAGCGCGGAGGACGAGCCTATCACAAAACAAGAAACTATTACACCGCCAAAAACTGGACTAAACGAGCTTTTGGGCAGTGCAGAAAAGCCAAGCAAACCAACCATCAACCAAGAGTTGACAATTCAAGAAGCCGAAGTGTTAGATAATGCAATGCCCCACGATCTACTACAAAGCGAGCTAGTAAAACGAGGCGCTAGTGAAACAGAGGCTGAAAAATTAGTTGAGAGGTTAAGCATTGATGATGCTACTGCCTATCTAAACGACCCAAGCAGTATAGACAACCTAATAGAAAATTTAAAGGATAACTAATGAACGTAGGCTATTTTAAAAATCAAACTTTCAAAGCCCAAGACGGCAAAGAAGTAAAATTTATAGGGGGTATGATAAATATCCCCTTTTTACGCCCTATTGAGTGTGGGCTGATCCCAACTCCTGATGAAGAGCTAGCTAAAAATCAAAACGCACCAATATATAAAATCGTGCTTTTTAAGCCTAAAAAATACGAGGGGGCAAGGCAAATTATAGGTGGCATTTGGAACGCAGTAAGCAACGACGGAAAAACAAACTATTTTAGGGGGCATATAGAAACGCCTCTAGTAGCTGGCGGACGTGTTTATTTAGCATTATTTAGCCCAAAAGAGCCTAACGGACTAATGTTTGAAGCCACATGGAGCGCACCAAAAAGAAATAATAACTCCCATACTCCACAAGCTAGCGAGAGTGCAAGCGATGAAATAGATGTGAGCCAATATTGCGATAGCGATGAAATACCATTTTAAGAGGCGGTTATGACTTACGGCGAAGCAATGGTGCGACAGCAAGAAAGCCAACGTATGGAAAATGGCGTCTGGGTATTTGATGAGCTAGAGCCTTACGAGCCTTTTGCAACTAGCACTGAGGCATATAAATACTACTGCGAAAAACTAGATCGCTACTGGCTTAGCAAAATCGAGCTAAGCCCAGCTTCTAAGTTTTCAAAGCAGGACGTGTTGCAAATACTAAAAGGCAAAAATCTAAACGGAGCGAGCGATGACAACGGCTGAGATAAAAGACGCAGCTATTTTTTTGATGGCGTATTCGTTTCTGAAAATGGATAGCACGCAGGAGCTTGGACTATTCATCAATAAAAAAGCGAGCAAATTTATTGATGAGCTAATAGAGGCGATGACGCCAATAGTAGGGCACTATCACGCTTTTAAAAGGCGGATAGAAACTCAAATAAACGCTTTGGACAATAAGGCGAGCATTGCCAAGCAAAGCTTTAGCACGACAGCGCCACAGCTAGCTTGCGATCTGCTTTATTTGAGGTTAGCGCCAAACGAACGCAAAGGGCAAAGGCTGGCGCCGATATTAGCGGAGTTTTACGCGGTGAATAAAGACAAGATAGCCTATATATCAAATAAGAGTTGTGATACGAAATATCGCAAAGAGGCAGAGGATAGCCAAACGCTGGCTTATTTTTATATTGAGAATATTTGAAAGGATTGATAGTGTTTTGGAAAAAAACGGATAAAGAGAGATTAATAGGTCTTTTGGAATGGTTTTTAAGCCATGATTGGCAATTTACCAAAATAGATTATAGAAAATTAAAACAATTAAATACATTTCTTTTAAGATTTGATATAGATCCAGTATGGGTAAATTTTTCTCAGTATGACTGGTTTTATCTAAAAAACGCTGAGAGAGAAAAGCTGCTTGAAGCATACAAAAAGCTAAAGGATAAACAATGAAAGATTTTTTAAAAGAAATTTGCTACTCACTGGCGAATTTAGACGAAAGCTCTCCGCTAGCAAAATGTATCATAGCGATGCTTGCTATCGTGGGCAATTTAACACTTCTATTTACTACAATGTTTTACCTCACTGACGGGGTTATATTTTGGCGAGGGGTGCACGTGATAGCGTTGTCCTTGCTGTTAGCAATGGCAATACTATTTTTTGATACATATATTAGGAAAAATGCAGAACATAAAAACAATAAAAATTAAAGGATATATGATGAAAAAGATAACACTAGAAGAAAAGATAAAGCTTATTACAGCTTACGCAGAGGGTAAGCCAGTAGAAGTCTATGATACCATCTTTCAACGCTGGTTTGAAAAAGGCACGGATACTTGGGATTTTGATAGAGAGGAGTATAGGATAAGACCCAACTTTACACCTAAGTTTAAAGTAGGAGATGTCATTGTCTTCATAGGGGGTGTAAATACAACAGACTTTAATACCTATGAGATTATAGAGGTAAAGCAAGGGTGTTACTGGTTTAATGACATAAGTGCACGTCCCATAGAAGAGATAGAGAAAGAGTTTATTAATGTGAGAGATGCCTTATGGTACTTTGAGATTTATGACCATGTTACTAAAAAATACTCTATGCACCCTACTAGAGCAACTATGGATGAGATGGACGAAGAGTTTGGGGCTAATCACGATACGCTTAGCTGGAAGCCTATATACGCTCTTGGATTTAAACTAAAGGAGAACTAATGAAAGTAGTAACACTAGAGGAATATCTAAAGCGTACCAGCGAGATGATAACTCCTGTCCAATATATCAGAGCAGGAAAAACAATAAAACTTGTTATGATTGAACCTTGTGAAGAAGCTTTGAAAGATTTTGCTTCTATAACAAGTTATGCAGTAGATAAACTTTCTTATGACGGATGTGCAACTATTACTGCGAGGTTTGAGAAAGATTGTTGTTTATTATTTGAACCCAATGTGAAACAACTAGCAAGTGACCCATATAATGTTAGTGTGGAGTATATTCTACGGAATGTTGTTGAAGCATTTAAAGTTGAAGGGAAAACTAATGAGAAACACTAGATATAGAGCTTGGGATAAAGAGCAAGAAAAAATGTACTATGACGTAGAGCGTATCTATGATGACTGGAAAACCAGCTGTGCCTCTTTTGGAGCTATGCTAGAGGATACTAAACGTTTTGATGTTATGCAATACACTGGTAAAAAGGATATTAATAGTCGCAGAATATTTGAAAAAGATATTGTAAGTTTTTGCACACTAAATGGCGCGGAGCGGATAGGAAGGGTTAAATACTATGAGGATGGTGCAAGCTTTTTAATAATAGCTGAAGGGCGTTACGCGGAGTATCTTAATAATGTTTATAACTTAGAAGTCATAGGAAATATTCACGAAAATAAGGAGTTACTAAATGAGTAGCCCAGAGCGTGAAAAACACTTAGCCGCCCTTACAAACCTAGAAGCATTTTGCGAGGCACACAATGAAAAGATAAATTTAGTTGAGCGAATACAAGCTCTTTTATTTAAATGCGACGTCCGCTATTTACGGAACGCATTGCGAGATTTGAAAGATTACATTAAGGAGAGGAAATGAGTGATACATTTATTACGCGCGATGAAGCTTTAAAAGAGCTAGGCATATCTGCACGATCGCTTTACGACAAAGTAAAACAAGGCGCAATAATCGCCAACAAAATAAACTCCAGAGTAATTTATTATTCTCTAAAATCTATACGTGCCTACAAATCAGGCAAAGCGTCTAAGACTTGTTTTGATATAATCGCGTAAATTTAAGAAAGGGTAAAAAAATGACCGATGAAAATCTAATCAAAGCCACGTGTAAAGAGCCAAAAAACGCCAAAGTAACTCACAAGGGCGACTGGAAAATCGCGGACGACATCACGATAGAGTGCTACGTCACCGACGATAAGCGTCGTCTTTTATCTCTGCGCGGGACGGCTCGGGCTATGGATTTAAGAGGCGGAGGTAGCGGCGCATTGCTTAGAAATTTAAAAGCCGCTTGGATACAGCCTTTTTTATCGGACCATCTAAAAATATGGATTTTAGGGGCTGATACGCAAAGTTTGGGTAAAATTTCGGGTGTCGTCGGACCGGCATTTATCCCGTTTGAAGCCGAGCTATTCGTTGATGTTTGCAAAGCTTACGTTATGGCGGACAATAGGGGTATTTTAAACGAAAATCAAAGCGCGATAGCAAAAAGACTGCTCCATATTATGTCTGCATTTGCCAAAGTCGGTATCGTCGCCCTCGTTGATGAAATAACGGGCTATCAAAAAGAGCGCGAAGAAGACGAACTTCAAAAGATACTTTCTAAATACATCTCCGCCGAGTTTTTAGAATGGACGAAGCGTTTCCCCGACGAGTTTTACGAGCAAATTTTTAGGCTCAAAGGGTGGGGCGAGTTTCAAACTCACCACAAAATGCCGCAAATCGTAGGCAAGATAACAAACGAAATAGTGTACAAGCAGCTCCCCGAGGGCGTGCTTGAGGAGCTTAGAAATAAAACGCCCAAAAGCGAAAGCGGAAACAACTTATATAAATTTCATCAGAGCTTAACGCTAGACACGGGCATACCGCACCTTGATAAGCACCTAATATCCGTTATTACGCTTATGAAAGTAGCTGACGATTGGGACGATTTTATCTATCTTTTTAACAAATCGTATTCTAAAAACTATCAGCTACGATTTGATTTTGACAAGGAGAGCAAATGACCGCAGAGGAAAACATCGTTAAGCGCGTATGTAAAGAGCTAGGCATAACTCAAAGGGAGTTGGCGGAGAGGATGAAAGTAAATGAAGTCACAGTGCGACAATGGAGTAGCAAGGGCGAAGTTATGCCGAACGTCGAGGCAACGCTAAATTTGCTTTTAGAAAATCATCGCCTTAAAGCACAGCTGAAAGACCTAAAAAGCTTTGCTGAACTTATCAAGTCGCTTCAGTGACTAGCAGGAACATTTTGTTCTCACTACGCACTAAAAAGCAAAATGTAATTTAAGGCTACCGATTTTACTAAAAACCATAAAATAAAACTACAAAAACTCTTGACAAATGTAAAATAAAACTATATAATCCGTTCACAAATGTAATTTAATACTACACAAAGGAGCGGATTATGAATTCTCTACCTCTATTCCAAATAGAGAGCGACCTACTAGACACTATGGAAGTCGCCAGCAACTACGGCGTTGGCAAAAGAGCTATCACCCAGCACTTCAGCAGAAACCAAGATGAGCTTATCGAGGGAGTGCATTACCATTTAGAAACCAGCCAGCAATTTAAAACAAAGGTTATCAAATGGACTTTAGAAGGCGTATATATGCTCGGCTTCTTTGTCAAAAAAAGCAAAGTAGCGAAAGAATATCGCAGCAAAGTAGCAAAAGCCATAGCGCAGGCTAGAGAAAAGCAGCTAGCCGAAGCGAAAGAAACAAAAGCCCGTAACGTCGAGCTAGCTCGTAAATATGCAGACCTTGAAGCCTACGCTAAATTTGAAGCTAAACGCCACGGCGACCAAATCAACGGCTACAAATCCCAAATTTCGCGGCACAACGCCGTAATCGTAAAGCTTAAAACCGAATTAGCCAAACGCGGCAAGATTTACGACGCGGAAGTTATAGAACGCTACGAGCAAAAAGAGGAAAACCTGAGAGCGATGCTACATAACGCCAAAGCCGAGCGGGATTTTTACTTTAAGCGCACGCAAGAGCTAAAGCAAAAGCAAAACGTCAAAGATAGCGAAATCGTGCGAATACTCAATAAGATACAAATCCAAATGGACGGCGTTTATAGCGAGATAGGCGCGGTTATGGCGTATGCAAACGACAACGACCGCTTTTTTATAGAACGAAATCAAATTTTAAAAGGATAAGCCGTTTTAAGAGCTAAGATTGTCTAAAAAGTCACTCCACCATTGCATAAGCTTAGCTCTTGCTTTTAGGTTTTTGGCGTGATTGTATGCTTCTTTGACCTTGTTGCTCTCAACATGAGCGAGGCAAAGCTCGATAATATCACTATTGCAGCCGTGCTTGTCAATGTTTTCATTGGCGACCGTGCTGAATGTAGCCCTAAAGCCGTGTGGCGTTACCATCTCCTTGTTAAAGCCTAAATTTCTAAGCATTATGCGGATAGTATTGTCACTTAGCGGGGCAACGTTTGATTTTATGGACGGAAAAATTAATTCACTTTTTAACGGCAGGCGCTCACGATATGTTTTTAATAGGTTGATTACACTTTTGCTTAAAAATACTTCGTGGGGCTTTGCCATTTTCATCTCGTCTGCTGGGATATGCCAAAGACAATTTTCAAAATCTATCTGCGACCACTTGGCATTTCTAGCGTTTTGCCCTCTTACTGCGGTATATAGTTGAAATATCGCACACGTTTTTACTCTTAGATCCCCAAAATAATCTCTTATCGCCATTAATACGGCTCTTATCTCATCATCATTTTTTAAGTATGCAAAATGTTTTACTTCTCTACGCCCTAGTAGAGTTTTTTTATCAATATCTGCTATTATGTTGTGATCTACATACTCGTGCAATAGAGCATATTTGAAAAAGCCGTTTAGTATACTTAGCACTCTATCGGCTGTTTCTAGTTTTTCATCCTCGAGTAGTGGGCTAATAGCAAATATTATGTCTTTTCTGCTTATCTCTTTTATGTCCATTTCGCCAAGTTTTGGCAATAACAACGTCTCAAACCGCCTTTTCATCCAAAACTGCTGCTTCTCACTCAACTTACTTTTTGTTTTATACCACGCTTCAAATACTGCTTTAAATTTTGTTTTTTCTACTGTTTGTGTTAGGCTCTCGCCTTGATTGAGTTTTAATCTTAGCTCGCTTCTTTTATCCCTCGCCTCGCTTAGGCTCATTTCATCATATTTGCCCAGTGTTAGGCGGTGGCGCTTGCCATTTTCTCGAAACTCATATATGAAAAATTTTGTGCCGTTTGGCATTATTTTAATTAGCAAATTATCGCCGTCGCTGACAAAATATGGCTTCTCTTTTGCTTTGAGATTTTTAAATTGCGTGATCGTGAGTTGGCGTGATAGTTTAGGCATTTTCTACCCCTTTGGCTGACTATTTTTATTTTTTTAGCTACTTTTTTAAAGGCAATCAGCCAAAAATCAGCTAAAAAATCTTTGCTATTACTTGCTTTTTATTTCTTTTTATTGCCGTAAGTTTATGAGATAATGCTTTAAATTATTGTTAAAATCGAGATTTTATTGCTGTAATTTGCTTATTAATTCTGTGTGTTTCTTAATATGGTGGCGGGTAGAGAGAGATT
>NZ_ANNI01000006.1 GCF_000466745.1 Campylobacter concisus ATCC 51562
TGGCTCAATCGATCACTTGTTTAGATTTCAAAGATTGACTAATAGTTTAACAATTGTAAGTTAAAAGAACTTTCTGCTCTGCGTTTTGCAAAACAGAAAGTGAAGTATATAGAAGTGATGCTTAAATGCAGATAAAAATCAGGCTAATTTTTTAAAAACCCATAAAGAAATTTTGAAGTCCAACTTTTCCATTAAATATAATATCTTTTTTGCTTGGATCATATTTAAAATCGCTTATTACTTTTTTGTCCTCTTCTTTAAAATATCCAGCAGATATCAAAGTAGGCTCAACAAAAGCTACTTCTGGCACTAGTGTATCAAAAAAATTCGCTAGACTTTCGTCGACGCTTATTTTTCCACTAAGAGATAATTTATCAAAAATTTCTGACTGATTTGTTCCCTTTTTAAAGCCATTTACCGCTGCATCCAAATTTAGCTTTAAAGCCTTATCTCCTTTTTTAAGGCTTAATGTATCTATTTTTATGCTTGGATTCTTTTCTAAGATTTGATCTATTATCTCATCAAAATTTAATCCAGCTAAAACATTATAATTTTCTTCATTATTTAAATTATTAAGCTTGTCTAATACATTATTTAATACAGGCACATTGATATTTGCGATTTTGCTATCAAAGACAAAATCTGTATATTTTACTTTATCAACTGCTACTATACCTATTTTTATAACATCGTCCGATCTTCCAAGATCATTTGAGATTTCAAATTTTGAATCATACTTAAAGTCATCTATCAAGATATTACTTATATCATTAGATGCGAAAGACACCCTTTTAAATTTAACTTTTGCCAAATAAGGTACAAGCTGACTCTCTAAAATTTTTGAAAACTTAACCGGCTCTTTATAACTTGAGTCAATATAAAATCCTTCGATATTTAGATCAACTTTGTTGTACTCACTAAAATCTTTCAAAGCAATCTTATCTGCTTCAACCTTTAAGCTGTTTATACTATCTTTTGAATCAAGCGTCATACCAATCTTTATATCTTTTGTATTAATGGCAGTTTTTTGCTTATCATTAAATTCAATATTGCTAAATTTAATATCCACATCTTTATCGCCAGTTAAGCTAACTTTTGTTTTAGTTGTTGCAATGACATTTGATCCCATGAATGTTGCGATAATATTTTTAATCATATCGTTTTGAATAGAAATTTTTGAGTCTATCTCAAAGCCATCTATAAAAGCAAGCACTGTATGAGAAATTTCATTTTCTACTTTAAAAACCAAATCCTCATTTACATTTTTACCAAATATATTTTCAAAAAGATCTTTTGAAACACTAAAATCAAATGATCCTTTTGAGCCAAAAAATCCTTTTTTATAATTATTATTAGAAATTTTAAAGCCCTTAATATTGTTTAGATCATTCACTATCCTTTGATAGTTTTTCTCTACCTCATTTGAAGCAAAATAAACCGCTCCAATGGCTACCACGATAACTACGATTAAAGCAGATATCACCTTTTTCATGCTTTTCTCCTTTTTGTAATATGTTGTAAAAAAAACCAAATTCCAAGCAACAAACAAACCATAGCAAGAGGCATAATATATCCATGCTCGCCAAGATAGTCGCTTGCACCTACAAAATAATCACCCGCTTTAAAGCTGGCAAACCCAATAATGACCGCCCAAAGTACTGACGAGATCAAATTTATAATACTAAATTTATAAAATGAATACTTCGTAAGTCCAAGCGCGATAGGAACCAAAGTTTTAACTCCGTAGATAAATTTTTTGATAAATATTATCTTATCACCGTGTTTTTTGGCCAAAATTCCTGCATAAGCAAGCTTTCTTTTATGATTTTTGATATAAGGCATAAGTGAGTTTTTATTAAATCTTGCGACATAAAAAATTAGCGTGTCACCGATTGTATTTGCCACAGCAGCGACAATTATGCTAAGAGTGATGTCCATTTTGCCTGCAAAGCTTAATATCCCAGCGGCGATTAATGCAACCATACCGCCACCAAGGCTATAAAAAAACAATACAATATAGCCGTATGTTGAAACTGAGTTTATGATATCTTGCATTAATCTCCTAAAAGTTTAGATGCAGAGGCTATTAGCTGTTCATAGGCATAGCCATTTTGCTTTAAAATTTCTTCCTTTGCACTGATGACTGCTCCACCAAAGCTAGCTCCTGCAAAAAACCCATCATTTGCGGCATATGCGTAGATATCACTTGAAAATTTAAAATCGCTTACTTTACTGTAATTGCGTCCAATATCACCAAAAGCTACTGATAGCTTTGTATCAAGCGTGATCTTGGCATCTTTAATATCGTGGATAATGCTATCTTTAAATATAAAAAGTACAAGTGAACTATCTTCATAACCAAGCTGTATACCGATACTGCCGCCACTTATGCTAACTGGTAAAATTTCACTTGGCGAGTTAATGTTGCCAACAACCATGATGCCATCTCCGCCCATGCCACCAACTACAAAACCGACCTTTTTAACACTTGGAAAGATGATCGTCGCTTTTGACTGCTCGATTAGCTCTTTTATAGGAGCGTTTCTAGCGCCTCTCATCGTTGTTATAAACGAGTTTGCCGAGTCCAGCACGAGCTCCTCGCTGGCAAAGCCAAGTGAGAAAAATAATAAAATTGAAAAAAGAAATTTCATATTTTGCCGTTATTTTGCAAAATCAACAGCACGAGTCTCTCTGATGACGCTTACTTTTATCTCACCAGGATACTGCACCTTGCTCTCGATCTCTTGAGCTATCTCTTTTGCTACAAGCACTGCCTCGTCGTCGTTTATGAGTTTAGCATTTGCGATGACACGAATTTCACGGCCTGCATTTATCGCATAAGCTTGTTTGATGCCATCTTTACTTTTTGCGATGTTTTCGATCTCTTCGACACGCTTTAAGAAGCTCTCAAGCACCTCACGCCTTGCACCTGGACGAGCTGCACTTAGTGCGTCAGCTGCGCAGACAGCCGCACTTTCTATACTTGTTGCCTCTTCGTGGCCGTGGTGAGCGTAGATGGCGTTAATGACAACTGGATGCTCTTTGTAGCGTTTGCAAATTTCAGCTCCAAGATCAACGTGGCTGCCCTCATACTCGTGAGTTAGCGCCTTACCGATATCGTGAAGTATGCCAGCTCTTTTTGCAAGCTTCTCATCTCCGCCACACTCAGCTGCAATGATGCCAGCAAGGTGAGCCACTTCAAGGCTGTGTGCAAGGGCATTTTGTCCGTAGCTCGCTCTAAATTTAAGCTTGCCTATTAGCTTTACGATCTCTGGATGAATTTTATTTAGACCAAGATCCATGACGATGTTTTCGCCCTCTTCTTGTATACTTTGCTCAAATTCTTCAGTCACTTTTTTGTGAAGGTCTTCTATCCTTGCTGGCTGAATTCTTCCATCCTCCACCAAAAGCTCGATCACTCTTGTTGCGATCGCACGTCTGTAAAGATTGAAGCTGCTTAGTATGATCGCATGAGGCGTGTCATCAATAATAATATCAACGCCAAGCACCATTTCAAGGGTCTTGATGTTACGTCCCTCTTTGCCAATGATCCTACCTTTTAGCTCATCGTTTTTAATATTTACGACATTTATCAGACGCTCAGCCGCAAATTCTCCAGCAAATCTTGACGTAGCCTGCGCCAAAATGTAATTAACCCTCTTTTTGGCTTCTCTTTTTGCTTCTTCTTCGTATTTTCTAACGATATGAGCGATATCCGCACGAGACTTCTCCTCGACCTTTTTAAGTACGACCTCTTTTGCCTCTTCTTCTGTTAAGCCAGCAGCGTGCTCAAGTACTCTTATCGCTTCTTCTACCTTGTTTTGATAAGTCGCTTTTAAATTTAAGCCCTCTTCGTAAGTTATCTTTGCATCTTGCTTATCTTTTTCAAAAAGCTCTTTACTTTCGTTTAAAAGCTCTTGCTCATTTAGCAAAATTTTCTCTTTTTTGGTTAGTTCATCAAATTTACTCGCATACTCTTTTTGAAGCTTTGTTGTTTTGTCATCGTACCTTTTTTTAGCCTCAAATTCAGCCTCTTGTACTGAAATTTTAGAATTTTTAAGCGTTAGCTCAGCCTCATACTCGATAGCTTTTGCCTTTGCTTTTGCTTGTTCTAAGAATATGTTGTAGTTTGCATCATTTATCTTTTTAGCGTATAGATACCCTGCTCCAACGCCCGCCACACCGGCTCCTAAGCCTATTAAAACCTCTATCATTTATTCCTCTTTTTATATAATTTTTATTTGGGGTTATATAAAAGTCTGCTACCGCATCTTGTGCATTTGAAAGCACATCTTTGGTATAAAAGTCTTTTATCTCAAGAAAAACTATCCGTTTTGGCTTAATAGGCAAAGAGTCAAAAAATCTATCATAAAATCCTTTTCCATGCCCTATCCTAGCCATAGCTCCATCAACCCCAATCGCTGGAACTACTGCCATATCAAGTCTAACATTATCCATTTTTTTGCCAGATGACTGTCTGACATTAAATTTATAAGTTATAAATGGCAGTCGCAATCTTACCATCTTTAAGCTAAGACCTACCATAAAAGGGGCAAAAATTTCACATTTACGTGATAAATTTCGCCTTATTTTAAGCACATCGACTTCGTAGTTAAGTGGCAAATAAAACAGTACTTTCTTAGAATTTGTAAAATTTATCAATTTCAAAAGCGTTTTTGTAGCTTTATAGTGCGAGCATTTGGCCTTAAATTTAGTAAGTTTCATCAAATTTGCTCTTGCATTTTTTCTAAATTCATTTTTTTCTAAATTAACGCTCATTTTATGCTCTTTCTTGTATAATCCTGAAATCTTATTCAAAAGGAAATTTATGACATTAAAACGAGCAATTATAACATCACTTTGCATTTTTGCATTTTTTGGATGCGGCGACGAGAACAAGCAAAAAAAAGAGCAAAATACAAGCGAACAAACGCAAGGCAAAATTTTAGATAAAAATGCCAGCAAAGATGAAAATTTAAGCAAAGACTCACTCACTCCAAAAATGAGTGAAAGTGCCCAAGATAGCGAGATAAAAGAGATAAATCTAAAGCTGCTAAGTGGCACAACTATGCAGATTACAAAAAGAAGTAATGGCTTTGATGTAAAAGATGGTAAAAAAGCAACTCTTTACGTATTTTTCGCCACTTGGTGCCCACCTTGCAAGGCTGAGATCCCTCACTTAAATAACCTAAGCGAAAAATTTAAAAACGAACTAGATATCGTTGGTGTGCTACTTGAAGACAAAAGTGAAGATGAAGTAAAAGATTTTGCTCAAAAATATAAAATCAAATACGAAGTCGCGGTTGGCGAGGGAAATTTTTTATTTGAAAAAGCGATGGGCGGCATAAAAGGCTTGCCTGCGTCAGCACTTTTTAAAGCAAATGGCGACTACGTTCAAGGCTACATCGGTCTTGTGCCTGAAGAGATGCTTGAAAATGACATAAATAGGGCAACAAAATAATGCTTGATTTTCTAAAAAAAGGCCTTGAGAAGACTTTTGGAGCGATAAGCTCGGCTAAAAAGTCAAAAAAGATCGACAAAGAGAGCTTAGAAGAGATTTTACTAGAGGCTGACGTGGCTTACGAGATCGTGGAGGAGATTTTATACTACTTGCCACCACAAGATGAAGTGAGCAGAGCCGATCTAAGACGTGTTATGAGCAGCTATTTCATCTACGAAAATGAGCGCGTGATCGAGCCCGATAAGCCATTTGTCGATCTCATCCTTGGCGTAAATGGCGCTGGCAAGACGACAACGATCGCAAAGCTTGCAAATTTATATAAAAATAATGGTAAAAGCGTTATTTTGGGCGCTTGTGATACATTTAGAGCTGGAGCGATCGAGCAGCTACGCCAGTGGTCAATTAGGCTAAATGTGCCAATAGTCGCAACACAGCAAGGTCATGATCCTTCGGCTGTTGCTTACGATACGATCAGCTCAGCCCTTGCAAAAGGCATCGACCGAGTCATCCTTGACACAGCCGGCAGACTTCAAAACCAGACAAATTTAGCAAACGAGTTAGAAAAGATCGTTCGTATTAGCAAAAAAGCTTACGAAAAGGCGCCACACCGTAAAATTTTGATTCTTGATGGCACACAAGGCAATGCCGGAGTAGCGCAAGCAAAGGCGTTTAACGATATTGTCTCACTTGATGGCGTCATCATCACAAAGCTTGACGGCACTGCAAAGGGCGGAGCACTATTTGGTGTGGCAAGAGAGCTTGAACTACCTATATTTTATATAGGCGTTGGCGAGAGCATGGATGATGTCATCAAATTTAACCCAGACGAGTTTCTAGACGAGCTAATGGACGCTATTTTTGAGTAGAGTAAAAATTCTAAGCCGTTTTTGTTTTTTTGCCACTCTTTTGGCGATCGATTTTCTTGCATTTACTCCAAAAAGTCCTGCGATCATCGAAAATTCGTGGGACAAAGCAAACCATTTTTTAGCTTTTTGTGTCCTTTATCTCCTGCTTTATCTTGGCTATGAGTTTAAAATTTTAAAAAATTTAGCCCTACTTTTAGCCTTTGGTGTGCAAATAGAACTCGTTCAAGCATATTTTTACCAAACAGGAGCTTTAGCCTACTTGACATCGTGGCTGATATGATCGGAGCGGCTTTTGGAGTGATAGTAGTTGAAATTTTAAAAAGGATATTTTATGGCAAAAGCAAAGCCAGTTTTTG
This sequence comes from Campylobacter concisus ATCC 51562, assembly GCF_000466745.1. NCBI lineage: Bacteria > Pseudomonadati > Campylobacterota > Epsilonproteobacteria > Campylobacterales > Campylobacteraceae > Campylobacter > Campylobacter concisus. Next base: position 6,684 of record NZ_ANNI01000006.1, read on the forward strand.
AGTGTCAAGCCTGCGGTAATCAGCAGAGCAAATGGCTAGGCAAATGCCCACAATGTGGGGCTTGGGATAGCTTTATCGAGCTTAGTCAGCAAGAGATAAAGATAAGTAAAGAGATAGCAAAAAGCACTAGCGCACCTAGCAAAGCCATAAGCATAGACGAAGTTGAAATTCAAAATTTTACGAGATTTAGCACCAAAGATAGCGAGCTAGACCTTGTTCTTGGTGGTGGCGTAGTCGAGGGCTCGCTAGTTTTAATAGGTGGCAGTCCAGGCATCGGTAAATCAACCTTGCTTCTAAAAATCGGCTCAAATTTAGCAAAAGACGGTAAAAAAACGCTCTATGTAAGCGGCGAAGAGAGCCAAAGCCAGATAAAAATGAGAGCTGATAGGCTAAATGCGGTGGATAAAAATTTATACCTGCTAACTGAAATTTGCCTAGAAGATATCCTGCTAGAAGTGCAAAAGAGCGACTACAAGGTGCTTGTAATTGACTCCATACAAACACTTTATAGCCAAAATATAAGCTCCGCTCCAGGCTCGATCACGCAGGTTCGCGAGATCACATTTGAGCTGATGAGACTTGCAAAGAGTCAAAATATCTGCGTTTTCATCATCGGACACATAACTAAAGAGGGCTCGATCGCAGGGCCTAGAGTGCTTGAACACATGGTCGATGTGGTACTTTATTTCGAGGGCGATGCGAGCAGAGAGTTAAGAATCTTGCGTGGGTTTAAAAACCGCTTTGGCTCGACAAGCGAGGTTGGTATATTTGAGATGAGCCAGCACGGACTAGTGAGCGCAAACGAGGTATCTAGTAAATTTTTCACACGTGGCGGGGCGATGAGTGGCAGTGCGATAACTATCATAATGGAAGGCTCAAGAGCGCTTAGCATCGAGATACAAGCACTTGTTTGCGAAAGCGCCTACCCAAAAAGAAGCTCGACTGGCTTTGAGAGAAACCGCCTGGATATGCTGCTAGCCCTACTTGAGCGAAAGCTTGAAATTCCACTTGGGCACTACGACGTCTTTATAAACGTTTCAGGTGGCGTTAAGATAAGCGAGACTGCGGCCGATCTAGCCGTCATAGCAGCGATAATCAGCAGCTTCAAAAACCGCCCTATCAGCAAGGATAGTATCTTCATCGGCGAGCTAAGCCTAAACGGCGAGATAAGAGAAATTTTCAACCTCGATCAGCGACTAAAAGAGGCAAAAACGCAGAAATTTAAAAATGCGATCATCCCAAACAAACCGCTTGACATGCAAGGTCTAAAGTGCTTTTACGCCAAAGATATCACGCAAGTACTTGAGTGGATGTAAATTTGTCTTGCCAGCTATTTAACATCAATACTTTGCTGGCTAGGCCATGTTTTTTGAAATTTATCTTTTGCATAAGTCTTAGGACATCTATGCTTTTTCTTTGAAATTTAAATTATAAAAATTCCATTCTTTGCTTATAAAATACCTATGCCCTCTTATCCACTTTAAGCTTTGCCACTTTTTCTAAAATTTCAAACATACTCTTGCCACTATCAAATTCACTCTTTATAAATTTATAAAGCTCTTTAAATCTCTCATCGGCTTCAAGCTTATAGGTGTGAGATTTTTTAGTAACTTGTATAGGTGTAAATTTCTTCTCTTTGGTATTGTCTTCTTTTTCAAGATTATCTGTATTCTGAATACCTTTTTCGTTTAGCTCTTTTAATATATTAACAGCATTTTTAACATCTTCGCCAGATAAAGTTAGATCAAACCGCTCTTTTAATGCATATTTAGCCCACTCCTCTTTAAACTCATCAACGCTCATATCGCTATCAAGCAGATCAATAGTCCTTGAGTTTTTAGTAAATAGCAAATCTTGATTGCCACGATATTCATTTAAAAATTCATTTACAGTGTATGGGGTATCTCTTAAAATTTTTGGCTTATCATTGTCTGGTTTTGCTTGCTGACCTTGTATATATTCTACAAATAAACCCTTACTTTCATTTATGAAATTTTTAAGATCTGATAGCTGCTCACTTGTAAAGTCAGGATCATAACCTCTAAGCTTTCCTATGATAGTGACTTTTGCGTCATCGCCCTTTGTAAAGCCAGATAGTGGATATATATGTCTATCATAAGACGCAGCTTGAGCTTTTCTATCAAGCCTTGCGTATTTAGGAAAGCTCATACCATATCCCATATCGTTACTAAGTATCTCGCTTATATCGTTAAATTTAAATCCCATCTCTCTTGCTATGTTCTCTCTTGAGAGATAGTTAGAAGTTGGGAGGTTATTAGAAATTTGCATTTTACTATCCTTAGTTTCTTTGGCTCCATTAAATCTTAATTAAAGATATCGTCTTTTCTTTAAAAAATTTTATAAAAATACGTTTTTTAAATTTATCAGAAGTAGCTAAAAGATATTAAAAAGCTTTGTAAAAATGCATAAATTTTAGACAATCATCACTGCAGCTACGGCAAATCCGCCATCGTGAGTTATGCTAAGGCTTGCTTCTTTGATATTAAAATTTGTATAAATTTTTGGGCTAAATTTTATCTTTGGTGCGTTTTTTGCGTCTTTGCTAAGCTCAATGTCCAAAAAGCCACACTCTTTGCTGATGCCTACACCAAGAGCTTTGCTAGCTGCTTCTTTGGCCGCCCAAAATCCAGCCAAAGTCGCATCATTTTTTGCTAGCGCGATCTCGTCATCACTAAGAAATTTTTTTAAAAAAAGCTCGCCATAACGAACTTTAAGTCTAGAAATTCTATCTATCTTAATGATATCAATACCTATCATTGCACCACAAAATCAGTAAAAAATATATTTTTGATGTAGCCATCATTTAGCACTTCATTTAGCTTACCGACGATCTCGTCTTTTAGCCTATCCTTGCCCTTTGCAGTGCTTACTTCTTCGTAGGTTTTTGATGAAAGTGTTCTTATAATAATATCTCTTAAAAGTGCTTTTTTCTTATCAAGCTCAGGAGTTAGCAACTCATCGCTTTGCTCCATATCGATCTTAGTTTTAAGAAATCTTGAGCCATTTTCGCTAAGCAAATTTACAATAAACTGATCAAGCGGATATATCGGCCCCATATTTGAATAGTCGTTGCTACCATGCTTTGCTTTATTTTGAGCTGGCATGGACTGCGTTTGAGTCTGAGCTGGTGTTTGCGCCATATTTGCCTCTTTTGGCTCATCAGAACTAAGCATCAAAAACGCGACTAGCCCTCCAATAACTAGCAGCAAAACAAATATCGCAATGATAATTATCATTAATGCACCATTGCCACCTTTTTTTGCCTTTTTCTCTTCAACTTCTTCAGCCATCTTTCCTCCTTTAAGTTTTGGCTATAATTATACAAAAAATTCGCAAAAATGAGAAAAAATGATACATAAAACAAATGCGGCTAGAGCTTTAGACAAGCTAAAAATTAATTATGAAATTTTAGAATATGAAGTCGATTTAAACGATCTTTCAGCCATTCACGTAGCAGCTAGCACCAAGCAAAATATAAAGCAAATTTATAAGACTATCGTTTGCGAGTGTGAGCCTAAAAATTTCGTTGTTGCTTGCTTACAGGGTGATTTGGAGCTTGATCTAAAAGCACTTGCTCACGCGTGTGACGCCAAACGCTGCGAACTTATAAATTTAAAAGACCTAGAAAAGATCACCGGCTACATCAGAGGTGGCTGCTCGCCACTTGCTATGAAAAAGCACTTTGCGACCTTCATCGACGAACGAGCAAAAGAGCAAGAGTATGTGCTAGTAAGCGCTGGAGTAAGAGGCAAGCAGATAAAGATAGCTCCAAACGACCTTTTAAAGGCTTGCGAAGCGGATTACGCTGATATCGCCAGGTTAGCTCTTTAAAAACTCTATAAATTTAAACTTCTCGCCCAAAAACTCAGGAGAAAGTAGAAATTTCGCCTGTTTTGCAGCGTTTTCGTAGGCTTGCTTGCTGCCTTTTTCAAGCACTAAAGATAAAATTTCATCCACGCCAAAGTCGCAAACCAAAGCTTCGTTTTGTTTTTTAAATTTAAGCATCTCAAAGCCAGCCTCACAAAAAGCCTCTTTTACTTGCTTAAAGCAAAGGCTATATGTTAGATCCGATCTTTTAAAATATGGCTCAAGGTCTGAAATTTCAAATAAAGAAAATACTTGATGGTCTTTAAAAATCCTTAGGCTAAACTCATTTTTTGGCTCAAATTCGCCGTAGTCAAAGCTTAAAAATCTCACCTTTTTTGCCACATTTGCAAGCTGGAGTGCAAATTTAGCGTAGCTAGTTGATATCTCGCCCTTTTTTATGCCAAATTTCTTTGCAAGAGCTAGCAAGTTTTGATCTGCTTTTTGCCAGTAAAATTTTAGATCATCATCCACAAAAAGCATATTTTGCCCATCTATAATTTCGCAGCTAAACGCGTCAAGTAGCTCATTTGAGATGATAAAAATTTCATCAAACGAGCACTCGCCCAAATTTTCATAGTGTTTTATTTTGATGTCATCGCCAAAGCGTTTTGCAAAAGTCTCAAGCTGTCTTTTACGTAAAATTTCATGAGGCTCGATGATGATAAGCTCTAAATTTGGCAAAATTTCTGGCTCAAGCGTAAAAATTCCTTGCGCAAAATCAGCTAGCATATCGCCAGAGTTTGCGCCAATCTCCATGACCTTACAAGAGCTAGAAATTTCGCCGTTTTTAAGTAGTTTTAAAAAGTAGTTTGCAAGGCAGGCGCCAAAGAGATAGCCAACGCTTACATTTGTATAAAAATCACCCTTTTTGCCGATATCTACGCCAAATTTATAGTAGTTTTCATTGACCCAGATATCAAAAAACTCGCTAAATTTCATAGATCAGGTAACTTCCAACCTCTATAAAATGCAAGCATCCTAACTGTAATGCCAGCAGCAAGCAAGAGCATAGTAAAAAATATATTGGTAAGGCCTAGATGATATAGCACAAAGTAAGCAAGCCCCACGCCAAGACTTATCGTGCCGTAAAGTCCGGTGCGTAAAAACCATGGAATTTCATTTAGCAAAATATCTCTTAAGATACCGCCACCAACGCCGTTAAAAAAGGCGATCATCATCACACCAAAGATATTGTAGTTGTACTCAATAGCAACCATTGCTCCAACGATCGAAAAACAAATAACATCGATCGCATCGGCGAAAATAAATACAAATTTTCGCTCCAAACCTTCTCTTTTTATATGCAAATTTGCCGCTCTTGAAACAATCAACATAAAAATAACAACACTTACTGGCATATAGTGCGTAAATGAATAAACTGCCCTGCCAACGAGCATATCACGCATGATACCGCCACCAAGTGCGGTCAAAAATGCAGACAAAAAGACTCCAAGCCAGTCGCACTCCTTTTTTACTGCAAATAAAAACCCGCTAAGTGCAGCTGATGCGATACCGACGTATTCGACAAAAAGTATTAAACTCATATTTTTTCCTTAAAAGGTCGCATTTTATAATGAACTCTCATAAAAAATCATTAATAATTTTTTTACCATTAGTTTATTTTAGGCTATAATAACGAAAAATTTAAGGAAGGAATTTTAATGAAAAGACTATTAATAATATTTCTTGCTGGTTTATTTTTCACGCCACACTTAAATGCTGATGTGGTCCAAAATCAAAAGCTAAAAAATGCAATAAATATTTTAAACGCTTTTGGTACAAGAAATTTAAAGCCAAACACTAAATTTGAAGGCATAAAAGCGATCGCCATAATCCCTGATGCGACAAAAGCAGGCGCTGTTGTAACTGGATCAACAGGTAAAGGCGTATTTATCGCTAAAAACGATGATGGTGAATGGTCAAGTCCATTTTTTGTAAATTACACATCTGGTAGCATAGGCTTGCAGCTTGGTTACAGCTCAGCTGATATGATCATTTTATTTAAAAATTCAGAAGCTTATGCAAATTTATTTAATGCAAAAGATACGATCAGCCTAAAAGCAGAAGCAACTGGTGGCGTTGGTAATGAGGTAGCGATCACAAGTGATTTGCCTGAAATTTCAGCATTTGCTGAGGAGCGTGGCAAGACAAGTGGTGCCTTTATAGGCGTTAGCTTAGATGTGGCAAGGCTAAAAATAAATAGACAAGACACAAATGATTACTATGAGCGAATGTATGATTTTGAAAATATCTACAACAATAGCCCAAAAGCTAGTAAATACACTCTAAAATTTAAAGAAATAATCTCAAAATATTTCTTATAGCTCAAATTTCTTAGCTCATTAATTGAGTCAAGAGCTCTTTTTATTTTTACTTTTTTGATTAATTTTATAGAAGTTATGGCTTAGCTTTTTGCTAAACCATAAATAGTGAAACAAAGCGTTTTTTAGGGATTGGAGAAAATTGAGTCATATACTCAAACGCTTCTTCGTAATCGCCATCTGTATATTGTGCAACTTGTTCGATAAGCTCATAAAGCTCCTCGTCATCCATAGAATCAAAACTGCCTCTATTTTCTAAAACCTCTAACAAAACGGCGTCTAATTCAAGCTCGTCGTAAGTCATTTTATTCCTTAATTTTGATTTAAAAAATGCGACACTATACCAAAACAATCTTATAAAATACTTTACTTGAAATTCGTAAGAAATTTTATGCTTTTTTTATAAGTAAAGTTGTAAAATCCTTATATTCATTATCATTTTGGTTAGGTTTTTGTGGATAATTTTGAACTATTTTATAAGCATTTTAAAGAGTTTTTAGAAGCCTTTGGGCAGAAAAGCTCAGAGTTAAAAGAACAAATTTTGCATGTACTTTTCATTAGCAACTCTCATCTAAGTGCTCAAGAAATTTCTTCAGAAATTTACAAAATACACAAGAATGAAATTTCAATGACATCAATTTACTCGTTTTTAAATTTTCTAGAAATGCATCATCTTGCAAACTGCTTTGAAGAAAATGGAGTAAAGAAATTTGAACTAAATTTAAAATCATCGCACGATCATTTGATATGTGAAATTTGTGAAAAGATAGTTGATTTTGAAGATGAGATAATAGAGCAAAGGCAAGAGCAAATTTGCAAAGAAAAAAATTTTAGCGAGCAGTCGCATACAATGATACTTTATGGTATTTGCAGTGATTGCCAAGAGAAAAATGAAAATTAAATTTTATCATTTCATTTTACTTTTTGATAATGAAAAACAAAAAAATTTCAGATTTATTTAAGCTGTGAAATAGATAATACGCAATTAAAAAAAGGATGAAAATGGATATAAAAACACAAACTTTAGCACAAGTTGCAAGCTATTTTTCAATGATAGCTCACACAAACGGCAGACTAAGAGTAAGAGTTAGCCCAAAGATAAAAGAGCTAAGTAGCAGCGTAAATTTAGCTAGCCTAGATGATGTGATAGCTCAGATAAATGGTATAAAAAATGTAAAATTTAACAAGCTAATCGGCTCTGTAACGATCGAATACGATCATGAAATTTTTCCAAAAAATCTTTGGGAAGATCTTTTAAAAGGGCAAAATTTAGAAGAGATTTCAACTAGAGTAAATGAAGTTGCAAAAGAAGTGAAATATGCTTAATGAACTTTTAAATGCATCATATACCAGCGAAAAGAACGCACTTAGCTTATATGAAAATTTAGCTTCATTTGGTGATGTTTTTAACGAGATCGCAAATATCAGAAAAAATGCAATCATCTTGATAGAAAAATTTGCGAGTGCTCATGATTATGAGCTTGCTTGCGAAAATGAAGCTATATTTTTGCCGGCAAAAAATAAAGAAGATGCACTGATACAAGCTTTAAACTACGAGCTAGAACTAAATAAAATGTATGAAAAATTTTGTGAAAGCTTAGATGATGAAGAGCTAAAAGATCTATTTTTTAGACTTTGGGCTACTTCAAATAACGAATATGTCGCCTCTTTAAAGCAACGCTTAAAAGAAATTTATAGTGGCTGTGAAATAAAAAGTGAGCTAAATTTAAATGAAATTTCACAAAATTTTGAGCAAAATGGCATAACAAATATTTTAGAAAACTATCAAAATGACTTTAATGAGATAACTAAAAGCTTGCAAAATATCGCAAGTGGCAAGGCTGATAAAAGTGAGTTAGCAAAGATAACCAATAATCCAAATTTCTCGTTTTTTAGCGGACTTGCGCTTGGGGCATTAGGCATTTCAGTAGTTAGCAAAAATTTTAATAAGGATGAAGAAAATGAATAATTTACAAAATCAAACAAAGAAAGGATTTAAAATGGCATTACCATTTTTAGCAGGTTTAGCAGTAGGCGGTTTAGCAATAGCTGCTTGGAATAAAAGAGATAAGATCAAAGAGTACGCCCAAGATGGCTTTGATAAAGGCAAAGAGGCCGCAAAAGATCTTTACAAAAAAGGTAAAAGTGTTGCAAAAGATGCAAAAGACTTTATAGTAAAAGAAGAGAAAAAAGCAAAACGCGGTGCTAAAAAAGTAGAAAAAGAGGCTGAAAAAGTGGTAAAGAAAACAAGAAAACCACGCGCTAAAAAGCCAGCCGCTCCAAAAGCTATCACACCAAACGATATAGCTTAAGGATAGAGAATGCAAGAAAATAGTCTTTTTACACTTTCAAGCACAAGGCTTCCATTTGATCACTTCATCAGCGGTGCTTTAATCGCTGGCATGGGTGCAGCTGCACTTGGCTTTAGCGACTATCTAAATAATAGAGCAACTAAAAAAGATGTCGCTAAAAAGATAGCAAAATACGCTGTAACAGGTGGTTTTGTAGGTGCTGTTGGTATTCATGCTTCAAATTTAATAGCACAAAAAAAATATCTAAATGCAGCAGCTTTTACAGCAGCTGGTATCGGCGGTCTTTTGATAGCAGAAAAACTAATAAAATTGGAGAGTAAATAATGAATAACCCTTACATCAATGAAGAAAACGTAGCAAGCGAAACTACAGCTAACAATGCAGCAGCTACTCAGCCAAGCGCAATTGATAACGCAATAAATAATGCAGCTCAAAATTTACCATTTGTACCTGAAAATTTTAATGCTGCTGGCTTTGTAAAAGGTCTAGTTTTAGGTGGTATCGCAGCTTATGTACTGACTAATCCAAAAGCGCAAGAGTGCGTATTTAAAGCGATTATCAAAGGTGGCGAGCTTATAAATGCTGGCATAGAAGAACTAAAAGAGCGTTTTGAAGATGTCAAAGCAGAACTTGACTCACAAAAATAAGATCACTCTAGCTCACAAGAGTAAAAATAGAGCGAGGTTTATTTGCGAGAGCCTAAACGCTAGAAGCGACGTCAGCGCTATCGAGGCTGCGATCTCGGAGCGAACTGATGCACTAAGTGTTCGTGTAAATAAATACGCAAAAAGTATCATCGTTGAATACAATAAAAACTACGATAAAATTTTAAACTTTATAAAGAGCTATGAATTTCCAACAAAGGCAAAAGATCCAAATTTGCCAAGCAAGGCAAATATCTATAAGGCTGCTGCTGCACTTGGTATAACACCATTTATGAGCAATAAAACTCTAAAATCAGCCGTGACTCTTTATGCCACAGCGCCAAATTTAATAGAAGGTGCAAAAGAGCTAAGGCATGAGGGCGTCACTTCAAAAGTGCTTGAGGCAACTGCTATTGGTACTAGCCTAGCAATGGGCGATCATTTAGCAGCAAATAGCACAAATTTGATGATAAATATCGGCGAATATATGGAAGAAAGTGCTAGCCACAGAAGTGATGATCTCATCAAAGAGCTAGCAAAACCAAATATCGAAGAAGTCTGGGTCGAGAGAAATTTAAATGGTGAAAAGACGCTTGAAAAAGTAAAAACCGAAAATTTAAAAAAGGGTGACATCGTAGTAGTAGGAGCTGGTGAGACGATAGGTGTTGATGGTTATATCGTTGAAGGTAACGCCGATGTAAATCAAGTCTCAATGACCGGAGAGGCTGAACCTATACCAAAAGCTAGAGGCGACCGTGTTATAAGTGGCACCGTGGTTGATGAAGGTAGGATAAAAATTTGGGCTGAAAATGTAGGTAGTGACACAGCGACAGCTAGGATCAAAGAATACATACAAACTTCACTCAATGAAAAATCAGCCATTGGTGTAAAAGCGTTAAAACTAGCTGATAAACTTGTGCCTGTTACACTCTCGCTTGCTGGACTTTCATATATTATAAATAAAAATATGAATAGTGTTGCTAGCGTACTTCAAGCAGACTACTCTTGCGCATTAAAGCTTGCTACACCAGTTGCTTTTAAATCAAGCATCTCAAAAGCTGGTAGAAACGGCATTCTTGTAAAAGGCGCAAAGGCGATTGAGGCTTTAAGCTCAGTTGATACTTTTGTATTTGACAAGACCGGCACTCTTACACATGGGCGCCTAAGCGTAGTTGAAATTTACTCATTTAAAGAGGGATTTTCTCAAAATGATATATTAAATTTAACTGCGAGTGCCGAGGAGCACTACTTTCACCCGGTGGCTGAAGCAATAGTTGAAGCTGCAAATAAGCGTGGTTTCCACCATATTCATCACGATGAAGTTGAATTTATTGTAGCTCACGGCGTAAAAACTGCGATGCACGGTAAAGAGGTGGTTATAGGCAGTAGACACTTTTTAGAAGATGACGAGATGATAAGTTTTAAAGCTCATGAAGCTTTAATAAGCAAAGCATTAAATAGCGGCTTAACCTTACTCTACGTAGGATATGATAAAGAGCTAGTCGGCGTCATCGCTATGAAAGATGATATGAGAGAAAACGCAAAAGATATGGTTAAAAAGCTAAGAAGCCTTGGCGTAAAAGAGGTCGTAATGCTAAGCGGCGACATCAAAAGCAAGGCTGAAGAAGTAGCACGTGAGCTAGGGCTTGATAGGGTCTATGCAGAGTGCTTACCAACAGATAAAGCAGCTATCATTGAAGAGTTAAAGAGCGAGGGTAAAAAAGTAGCCTTTGTGGGAGATGGCATAAATGATGCTCCAAGCCTAACTAAAGCAAATGTGGGCATAAGTATGCACAAAGGTGCTGATATAGCTAAAGCGACGGCTGATATAAGTCTTTTAAAAGATGATATCATGAGCGTAGCTCTCGTAAAAGAGCTTGCAAATAAAACAATGGATTTAATTAGCTCAAATTTCCGCTCAACAGTTGGCGTAAACACAGCTATACTAAGCGCTGCGACACTTGGTATGTTAAATCCAATAGCAACTGCCATGCTTCATAATGGCACAACGATTTGGCTTTTATTAAATTCAATGAAGGGCATAAAATTCAAATCGAAATAAATTTGAAAGGGTAGATGGTGCTTGATATTTTCTTAAATTTTTTAAACGGCAAAATGGACGTAGCCAACGACTTTTTATATGGATATTTTTTAGTCATTATTCTTGTGGCTACGGGAATTTATTTTAGTTATTTGACTCGTTTTGTGCAGTTTAGGATGTTTTTTGAGGCTTGCAGGGTCTTAGTAGAAAAAAAGGACAAGTACAATAAGCACCATTTAACACCATTTCAAGCACTTATGATCTCGACTGCTTCGCGCGTTGGCATAGGCAATATCGCTGGAATTTCAGCTGCCATCGTCGCGGGCGGTCCGGGTGCTCTTTTTTGGATGTGTTTGATGGCTTTTTTAGGATCAGCTTCAGCTTTTATAGAGAGTACGTTAGCGCAAATTTATAAGACAAAAGACGTTTTTGGATTTAAAGGCGGTCCAGCTTATTACATCAAAAATGGCCTTGGCATAAAGTGGCTAGCTTCGCTTTTTGCAGTGATCCTCATCATCACCTATGCGTACGGCTTTAACGGACTTCAAAGCTACACCATGACATCAGCCTTTGAAATTTACTATGACAAAGCTGGTAGCAACGTTAGCTTTGCACAAAGCGGCCTACCTGTTGGCATTGGTCTTATCCTTACTGCATTTGCGGCGGTTATGTTTTTTAGCAAAAGTCACATCATCGGCAAAGTAAGCTCATACATCGTGCCTTTCATGGCACTTGCCTACATCTCATTAGCACTTATCGCTATTGTTTTAAATTTCAAAGAAATTCCTGATGTTGTTAAGATGATCTTAGAAAATGCCTTTGATTTTAAAGCGATATTTGGCGGATTTGCCGGTAGTGTGATCGTAATAGGCATCAAAAGAGGCCTTTTCTCAAACGAAGCTGGCATGGGTTCAGCTCCGAACGCAGCAGCTGCAGCACATACTAGCCACCCAGTAAAACAAGGCCTAGTTCAAGCAATGGCAGTCTTTATAGACATGACCATATGTATAGCATCTGGTATGATCGTGCTATTTTCACAGGCCTATCTTATGAAGCAAACTGGCTCAAGTGGTGAGGTGCTAACCGCTCTCCCTCTCGTTCAAGCCGCGATGAAAGAGTATTTTGGTGAATTTGGAGTTCATTTTACCACTCTTGCGGTCGTACTTTTTGCCATCACTTCACTTATTGGCAACTACTACTATGCTCAGGCAAATATGAAATTTTTAACCAAAAACCACAAGCTTACATTGCTATTTAAGATAACGGCTGTCGTTATGATATTTATTGGTGCTCAGATGAATTTAAAGCTTGCTTGGAATATCGCTGATATCACAATGGCTGCAATGGCAACTATTAACATCATCGCTATATTCTTACTTTCAAAAGTAGTGTTAATAGCAGTCAAAGACTACGAAGCTCAAAGAAGGGTTGGGCTAAATCCAGAATTTGACCCAGAAAGTCTTGGCATCAAAAATACAAGTTGCTGGAATAAAAACTAAATGGAGAAGAATTTGAAAAACGAAACAAAAATAAGTGGCAAACTACTTGACATAAATACTCACAGAAAGGTAGCAAAGGTCGGTATGGGCGTTACTTTAGCGACAGTTTGCTTAACGGCACTTTGCATGAATGGCAGAGGTATGAAAAAATTACATACAGTTTCGGGCATTGCATTTACTTGCTTTGCTCTTTATCATGCTGGACTTTATGACAATGGAATCTTTAAAAAAATGATAATAAAAGCAAAAAACGAGGCAAAAAAGGCATAAAATGATACTTAGCGACGCAGAAATTCTAAGCTATATAAACGAAGATATACCTTACTTTGATCTTACTACGTCGCTTCAAAATATCGATAAAAAAGCCTCACTTGAAATTTATTCACGTGATGAGATTTGCGTTAGCTGCGTTGATGTAGCCGCAAGTGTTGCGAGGCTACTTGGGTGCGAGAGTGAAATTTTTGTGCAAAATTCTCAAATTTGTAAGGCTGACGATGTAATCATAAAAATTTATGGCAGCTACGAAGATGTGCATAAAGCTTGGAAGTTAGCTCAAGTCGCACTAGAATATGCCAGCGCCATCGCAACTTATACAAACAAAATGGTAAATGCCACAAAGTGCGTTAATGAAAAATGTGAAATTTTAGCAACCAGAAAGAGCTTTCCATTTGCTAAGAAATTTTGCGTAAAAGCGGTACTTGAAGGTGGCGGTAAAATGCATAGACTTGGGCTTAGCGATAGCATTTTATTTTTTAAAAATCATATAAAAGCTTATGCGAATTTTGATGAATTTGTATCTCTTTTGCCAGAATTTAAAGCCAAAATGGTTGAGAAAAAAATCTGCGTTGAAGCTGAAAATTTAGACGAAGCAAGCAAGCTTTTAAAAGCAAATTGCGACGTTGTGCAGTGCGATAAATTTAGTCCAGAGCTCATCGAAAATGTACTCTCTTTAAGAGATGAGATTTCGCCAAATACCATTATCCTAGCAGCCGGTGGTATAAATTTATCAAATGCAAAAGATTACGCAAATGCCGATGCGATAGTAACATCAGCGATGTATTCAAAAGGCGTTGCTGATATCAGCACCAGACTTGAGATTTTGTAAATTTTTACAACGACGATACAGCAAAACATCTATCAAAGTTAAAAATTTACAGAAAATGCATTTTGGCTCTGGAATTTGAACGATACGCAACAAAAAATTAACATTTTTTATTTCAAATTTATTTCATAGCTACAAGCAAAAATACAAACTAATAAAGTTAAATTTTCTAATTTGTTTTCTCTAAAAAATAAGGACACTTATGTCTTGCTTCACACCACGTGTATAAAACTCAATCAAATTTTAAAATTTACAAACAAGTATATCACGCTTTTAAATTCAGTAACAAACGATAACTAGTGAGTAAAATTTAGAATTTGCCTAGAAATTTTCAAATTCCAGGCAAATTTCACTCAAATTTACTCTCTAACAACATGTAAAAACTGCATGTGTTTGCGGTATTGCTCGATGACGTCGTTTATCAGCGTGGCTTCGCTCCAGCCAAGCACGTCGTAGTCCTGACCGCCCTCTTTTAGATAGACTTCAGCTCTATAGTAAAGATCATCGCCGTCAAGCTCTCTGGTGTAGTCTGGGCTCTGGCTTTTGGTGAGATAGACGCCATATCTAAAGTCCATCTCATCGCCAAGTCCAACGTTTAAATTTACAAAATTTTCACCATTTGTGACCTTTGCTTCAAGCCCATTTTTGGCAAATTCCTCTTTTAGCTCGTTAAACGCTTTTAGCACGACTTCGTTTAAAAATTTCTTGCCATCTTTCTTGCCTGGAAGCGTGATGATCGCACTTAGGCGCTCTTGCCATGGCTTTGAAAGATCGCTAAGAGGCATGTTACTAAAGTTATTTGTCTCTTTTTTGGTTAGATCCACACGTAGCGCCTTAAATAGCCCGTAAATAGCGCCAAGTAGCACGATCGCAAATGGCAGTGCTGTGGTGATAGTAAGCGCTTGAAGTGAGGCAAGTCCGCCGGCTAGCATCAAAAATGCCGCCACGACGCCCACCGTAACGCCCCAAAAGACCTTTTGCCAAACCGGCGTATCATCCTTGCCGTTTGAGCAAAGCATGTTCATCACGATCGCCGCTGAATCGGCCGAAGTGACGAAAAATATGACGATCATAAAGACCGCGATCGTGCTTAGCACGCCTGAAAAGCTAAATTTCTCCAAAAACATAAAGAGCGCCGAAGCCGAGTCGGAATTTACCGTGGTCGCAAGCTCGCTAAAGCCGCCTTGAACAAGCGCGATCGCCGAGTTACCAAAAAAGCTCATCCAAGCAAATGTAAAGCCCGTCGGCACGAAAAGCACGCCGATCACAAATTCTCTTATCGTCCTGCCCTTTGAAATTTTGGCGATAAACAGCCCCACAAACGGCGACCAAGATAGCCACCAAGCCCAGTATAGCAGCGTCCAACCGCCAAGCCAACTCTCATTTTGCCTCTCGTAGGCGTAGAGATTAAAGGTGTTTGAAATGAGCGTCGAGACGTAGTCGCCGCTGTTTTGTACAAACGACTTTAAAAGCTGCGTCGTATCGCCCAAAAACAGTATCAAAAACATAAAACATATAGCTAGCGCGATGTTTGCGTTTGACAAGATCTTGATGCCCTTATCGACGCCACTTGCCGCTGAGATGGTTGCAGCTAGGCAAAGCACTATTAAAAGCGTGATGTGCATGGTCGGCAGACCAAAAACGTGCGTAAGACCCGCATTTACCTGAAGTACGCCGTATCCCAGCGATGTCGCCACGCCAAAAAGCGTCGCCACAACGGCAAATGTATCGATAGCATTGCCGATCTTGCCATAAATTTTATCGCCAATGATCGGATAAAACGCTGATCTAAGCGTGAGTGGCAAGCCATGTCTATACGAGAAAAAAGCAAGTATTAGCGCCACGATAGCATAGACTGACCAAGCGCCCATGCCCCAGTGAAAGAACGTGATATTCATCGCAAGCTTTGCTGCAGCGACGCTTTGCGGGTCGCCAACTGGCGGGTTTAGATAGTGCATAAGTGGCTCAGCCACACCAAAAAATACTAGACCTATGCCCATACCAGCGGCAAAAAGCATAGAAAACCACGAGATATTTTTGTGCTCTGGCTTTACGTGATCGGCTCCTAGTTTGATCTCGCCAAGCTTGCTAAAGCCAAGGATGATGACACTAAGAAGTATGACGGCGACGGCTAGGATGTAAAACCAGCCAAATTTTGCCGAGATGTAATCTTGCATGCCCTTAAAAAATTCATTTGAGAAATTTGGAAATATCGCTGCAAATGCTGTTATTAAAACTATAACAACAAGCGATGGGATAAATACTGAATTGTTAAATTTTGATCTTTGAAATTTGATCATTTTTCCTCCTTTTTGTAATGTCAGCTTCTTTTCAAACTAACAAAAAAGAGTAAATAGGTCAAATTTTATCTTTAAATTTTTTATGAAATTTTAAGCTTCAGCCACCAAAAATAGCCACTTTGAAATTTATCTCAAGTCTCTTTCATCTCTCTTTGGTTTTGCAAGAGTTGTTAGCACTATGACGAAAAAAGCGATGCCAAATGTGATGTACAAGATGATCTTTGGCGAGTCAAACTCTATCCTAGATCTAGCGACCTCTTCTCCGCTTGCCTCCACTAGCTCGCCACGCTTTATCATCTCGCTGATATCTTTTGCGCTAAGCTCTTTAGACGGCCTTGTTAAAATTTCTATGACGCTAAGATCAGCCACCTCATAAACGCTATGTCTAATGCCATAAAATGGCTTTATACTGCTAAAAAAATAGACCTTCTCGCCATTTGCATAGACCGCGCCATACTCGCCATCTTTTACCAGTCCTATCTCGCGCCATAATGAGCTTGGGGCAAATTTATATAAAGAGACGGTTTGCGCCACTAAGTGTCTGCCGTGCTTTGAGCGCTGCCACTCTTCGCCTTGTTGTAAAAAATAGGCTGAAATTTCATCTACAAAAACGTCAGCATAGAGCCTTTTTAGCTCGCCTTTTAGCTGGTAGTCTGAAATTTTAGCCTGCTCGTTTTTACTGCCATCCCAAAAGTAAATTCCATCTTTGCTTGCAAAAAGAGGCCAAAACGAATGCACGTTATCCACGCTATAAATGGCGCTATAAGGCATATTTTGAGCGCTAAATTTATGCTCATTTGCAAATGCCGCCCCACTTTTTGGCTCAAAAAGATATTCTATATCGTGCTTAGCATCGTAGCATATCCGGCGTGTCTCATCTGAATATCTTGCATCAAGCCTATAAAAGCCCATAAACAAGCTTTTGCCATCTGTGTAATATCCGCTAGCAGCGCCACTTTCTGTCGTGATGTATCTTAGCTCACTAGGATCTGCGTCAAGCTTTTCGCCCTTATAGTAAAGCGTGCTACCGTCTCTTGCAAAGCCAGCGTCAAAGATAGGCTCTAAATTTGTGCTTTCAACCCTTTTTGTCCTGTAAAAATAAGGGCTATCATCGTAGCTTTTTATAAAGGTGTGAGCAAGGTTTTTCATAATAGAACTAAATTCGCTAAATCCTGGCTCTTTCTCGCTTCTAGTAGCGCAATAATAGCTTATCTTGCCATCGCTTATATAGCCATTGCCAAGCACTTTGGCACTTTTTGGATCAAGACCTGGTAAAATTTCTCTAGCGCAATAGATATGATTTTTATCAGCTCCCACGTTTGAGTAGTCGTATGCGTGTTTTAGCTTTAAGACCCTAAAACTAGCCTCATCGACGCCTTTTAGCTCATACTTGCCACTGCCTGAAATTTGGACGTAAATTTTACCCTCAGGCGAGCGGTAAAACTCGCTATTATCAATGTTTGCAAAGCTTCTTTGATACTCGCCCTCATGCCATAGATAAAGCATTGCCAAAACAAAAAATAGCGTCAAGATGACTAAAAAATAAACAAACCTAATAGTAATTTTTCTCATTATCTATAGTCATCCACCCTTTTTTTAAGCTCGCTTTTTTGCTTTTTGTTTTTAAAAATAGCGCCAACTACCGAGACTATAAATGCAATGGCAAGAAATATCCAGTAGGTATATTTTTGCGAGTAATCATCAAAGTCGCTTATCGCGTCGATCACCACCTCGCCCTCAGCTGGCACCATAGCGCCTTGATCTACCATTTTTACTATCTCATCTAGTTTTAAATTCTTAACATTTGGGCCATAAGGACGAGTGAGAATTTCAACCACGCCAAGGTCGTTTATATCATAAACACTGCTGTTAAAACGCCAGCCGTAGCCGACGTTATCAAAATAATAGGTCTTATCGCCGTTTGCATAGACCGCGCCATAGCCATCGTTTCTTACAAGCCCTATTTTTCGCCACTGCTCTTTTGTATCGAGCCTTACTATACACGTGTGGCGTGAGCTTAGGCTGTGGTTATTTTTTGTGTTGTGCCAAATTTCATAGGTTTTTAAAAAATATGTCTTGCCATCACTTATCACCACGTCGCCATATAGCGGCGTTATCTCGCCTTTAAACGGATCATCTCCGTCTCTTACAAACTCACCCTCATCTATGCTGTTATACCACTGCCACTTTCGCTCCCAGTGATAGATACCGCCTTTACCACGAAAGAGCGCATGATAGGAGTGCTCATCTTTTAGGTTAAAAAGTGGCTCGTATGGGGCAAATTTTGGATCAAATTCATGGTCATTTGCATAGACCATGCCAGAATTTGGCTCATAAAGATAGTGAATGCGCCATATCTCGCCAATATCACGCATTTGTGGGCTAAATTTGATCCCTAGTTTTGTGCTGTCATAATAGACATTTTCTCCGTCAGTCGTAAAATGCATGCTCTTTCTGCCAGATGCCTGCTCGATATAACGCATCTTGCTGGCATTTGCGCCATCTAGCTCTTTGCCCTCATGATAGACCTTCACGCCGTCGCTTGCATAGCCAAAGCCCAAGATCGCTGCTAAATTTGCGTTATCAACCTGCCTAAATTTATAGATATGAGTTTGCGCTTTGGGGGTGTTAAACATTTTGTGCGAGACGATGTCCCAAAACTCTTTAAGTGCGGATATTTCGAGGTTTGTCTCGCTTACGCTATCGCAAAAATATGTGATCTTGCCGTCACCAAAATAGCCATTGCCAAGCGCTCTAACGCCATTTGGATCAAGCCCGCTCATCACGAGATTACCGCAATACACCGCCTTATCGCTAGCGCCAACGTTTCTGTTGTCGTATTTGCCAGTGTCAATGTATCTAAATTTACTGGCCCTCACGCCTATTAGCTCAAATTTACCGCCACTTGGCACCATGGCATAGACCTTGTCATCTTTAACGTAAAAAAAGCTATTATTTAGCTCTTTACTATCGCCAATGTCGTCATCTAAAATAGAAACTAACCCAAAGATAAAAAAGTAGGTAGCAAAAAATATCACAACAATGGCGATCACTACAGAGATTAGCGGATGTTTTTTTAGCATTTTAGCCTCGTTTCAAACAAATTTAGCGACCTCATCAAGCCGCAAACCTTTCATACATTTAAATTTCAAAGTTCTATCCAAATATAAAATATCTAAATATCAAAAACTTAAGATATGCAAATTTACCCATCAAAAACAAAAAACAAGCGGCTACTAATGTAATAATAAGCCTAATAATATTAAATTCCAACGTAACCCCATAATAAATAAAAACTGACGCAATAAAGCAAAAATAAAAACAACCAAGCATGAAGATCAAATTTTTAATCCTTGCAAAAAGCCCTGACTCTTCGCTGCTTTTTGCGATTAGCCTAATGGTCTCTATCTTATTTAAAAACCCAACCTTTTTATATTTTATCTGGACCAGATCGCCTACTTCATATTTATATATTTTAGGCGAAAATGTCTCACTAAACCTCATCTTATCAACGATAATGCTAAGGCTTACAACAGAATTTTGCCTAACAACTCTCGTATTTAGCGCGCTTATCCTACCGATCTTTTTCAAGCTACTCTAGCTCCTCGGCGATCTCAAGCACTTCAAAATACTCATTTTCTAGGCTTTCAAGCTCAGCTTTTGCACTTTCTAGCTCTTCATAAAGCTTGGTTAGCCCCACTTCTTGATAAATTTTTGGATCACTAAGCCCCTCGTTTAGCTCAGCTACCCTTACTTCAAGGGCTGAAATTTTATCTGGATATGTGTTTAAAATTTGCGTTTGTTTGTAGCTTAGCTTTGCGCCGGTTTTGCTCTTTTGTTTGGCTTCATTTTGGCTATTTGAGAGCTCTTTTTCAAATTTATCAAGCTCTTTCATCTCATCTTCAAGCTCCAAATAGACGCTATACTCTTCATGCAAGACATTTATCTTTGTGCCCTCAAACGCCCAAAGCTTATTTGCCATCTTATCGACAAAATATCTATCGTGGCTAACGAGCAAGATAGCCCCCTCAAAGCTTTGCAGATAGTCTTCTAAGATATTAATAGTTGCGATATCAAGGTCGTTTGTCGGCTCGTCAAGCACCAGCACGTCGTAAGTTTTGGTAAAAAGCATCGCAAGTGCCACGCGGTTTTTCTCGCCGCCACTTAAAACGCCTATCTTTTTATCCAGAAATTCCTTTGGAAAGAGAAAATTTTTAAGATAGCCATAGACGTGCATATTTCGCCCACGAACCAGCACGTGATCACCGCCGTTTGGGCAAAATGTCTCTATAAGGCTCTTGTCATCATCAAGGACATTTCTAGCTTGATCAAAGTAGCCGATGCTCACCTCTCCTCTTTTTATCTCGCCGCTACTTGGTTTTTCAAGTCCTAGCAAAATTTTAAGTAGCGTGCTTTTGCCGCTACCATTTCGCCCGACTATGGCGATCCTCTCGCCTTGCAAAACTCTTGCGTCAAATTTTTCAAAAAGCACCTTACCATCTATGCTTTTGCTTAAATTTTTAAACTCAAAGAGCATTTTTTTGCGGTTTTGACTCTGCGTTTGGTTGAAATTTTTACTCGCACGCTCCAGCTCAAGCCTCACACGCCTTATCACGCCTGGGTTTTTCTTAGCCTCCTCGCGCATAGCAAGTACCCGCTCTTTTCTACCCTCGTTTCGCTTTAGCCTAGCTTTCACGCCGCGTCTTAACCACTCCTCTTCAGCCTTTAGCTGTTTTAGCAGCGTCTCATGCGACTTTGCAAGACTTGCTAAAATTTCCTCTTTTTTGGTTAGATAGTTTGCATATCCGCCCTCGAAATTTTTTAAGCCCGCATCCTCAACCTCAACGCACCTAGTTGCCAGTGCATCGATAAAATACCTATCGTGGCTTATAAAAACTATGCTTTGATTTGAGCTCTTTAGCATATCCTCAAGAAATTTGACCATGTAAACATCAAGGTGGTTTGTCGGCTCATCAAGCAGCAGCACATCTGGCTTTTTAAGGATGAGCGCACCCAGTGCCACACGGCGGATCTCGCCACCACTTAGCGAGCAAATAGGCCTGTTTTCATACTCTTTTAGCTTAAATTCTTGCAAAATTCTCTCGATCTTGTGCTCGATATTCCAGCCGTCTTTTGCCTCTATAAATTTCAAAAGTCTCTCTTGCTCTTTTAAAATTTCTTTGTTTTCAGGCTCATTTGCTAGTAAGACGCCACTTTTTTCATACTCGCTTATCGCGTCAAATATCTCTTTTAGCTCGTTATTTAGCGCATCTCTTACGCTAAATGTGGCGTTAAAATTTGGATTTTGCGCTAGCATCTCGACGCTTATTAAGTTTTGCACTATGCGTCTGCCACTATCTACTGCTATCTCGCCGGAGATGATCTTCATTAGCGTGCTTTTACCGCTGCCATTTTTACCGATGATCGCTATCTTTTCATTTTCATTTATACTAAAATTTACAGCGTTTAAAATCTCATTTGCGCCAAATTTTTTACTTACGTCTATCAGGTCGATTAATGCCATTTTTCTCTCAAATTTTAAATTTCTCGCGATTATATCAAAAGGGGGCTAAAACCTAATTTTGGCTATAATCGCCAAAATTTTTAAAATAATTAAGGAAAATTTAATGAACTTATCTATGAGAAAACTCGTAGTTCCGATATTTTTGGATATGTTTTTACACTTCATTACGCTCATCATCAACACCTACATGGTGACAAAAGTGAGCGTGCATCTAGTTGGTGCCATGGGTGCGGGCAATCAAGTGATGGATCTTTTTATGACCATTTTTAACTTTCTAAGCATTGGCTGTTCAGTCGTCGTCGCCCAAGCACTGGGAGCTAAAAAGAACAATCTTGCTTCAAACGTCATACACGCAAGCATCACGTCAAATACGCTCTTTGGTATCTTCTCGGCTATCGTCATCTACGTCTTTGGCTACAACATCTTAAATTTACTAAACGTGCCAAAAGAGCTTATAAATGATAGCTTCTCATATCTTCACATCCTTGGTTTTGCCTTACTTTTTGATGGTATCGGCATGGTGCTAGCAGCGGTACTTCGTGTTTATAACCTAGCAACTGCTGTTATGCTAACTTCGGTTTTAATGAACGTAATTACGATTTTAGGCAATGCTATCTCTCTTTTTGGCTGGTTTAATCTGCCAAATTTAGGCCTACAAGGAGTCGCTCTCTCGACACTTGTTGGCAGACTAGTAGGCATTTTTGTGCTAGCTTATATGCTAAGTCAAAAGGCAAAAGTTAAAATTTACTTTAAAAAGCTACTTGTCGTGCCATTTGAAATTTTAAAGAAAATCCTCTCAATCGGCCTTCCAAGCGCAGGCGAAAATTTACTCTGGATGGCGCAATACATGGTCGCTTTTGGCTTTGTGGCAAGCATGGGCGAGGCTAGCCTTAGCGTGCAGACCATTTACTTTCAGATCACGCTTCTTATCTTGCTTTGTGGAGCGAGCATTAGCGTGGCAAACGAGGTCATTGTAGGACATTTAGTTGGAGCAAGCGAGTTTAACGAGGCCTATACAAGGACATTTAGGGCACTAAGACTTGGAGTTTTTATAACGCTTGTAGTCGTGCTTATAGCTTATGCGCTAAAGCATCAAATCATGGACGCACTAAATTTAAATGAAAATTTACGTGCGATCATGCTACCACTTTTTACACTTTCGATATTTCTTGAAGCGGGCAGAACCTTTAACATAGTCATCGTAAACGCCCTTCGTGCAAGCGGTGATGCAAAATTTCCTCTTGCGACTGGCCTTATCTTCATGTGGGGGCTTTCACTGCCACTTGGATATTTTTTAGGTATCTATCTTGGCTGGGGAATTATCGGCGTTTGGATAGGATTTTGTGCTGATGAATGGCTAAGAGGCCTTGCAAATACGTGGCGTTGGAGAAGCAAAAAATGGCAAGAAAAACGCCTAGTTTAAAGCAAAAGAGCATAAATTTAGACTTTTATGGGCTAAGCGTTTTAATAAATTTTAAAACAAATGTAAAATCCATGCGTCTAAGAGTTGGCAAGGACGCTAAGATCACGCTATCTATGCCATTTTACAGCACACAAAAGATGGCTCTTAGCTTTCTTGAGATGCACAGAATTTGGCTTGAAAATACTTACAAAAAAGCTCTTTTGAATTTACCAAAAGATGATGAGATAAAATTTCTTGGGCAAGCTTATAAGATAAAATTTGATGAAAACTTTAAAGAGCCATTTTTTGATGGCGAGATTGTCTTTACGCCAAATTTAAAAAGCCTTGAGCGTTTTAAAAAAACAAGAGCAAAAGAGCTATTTTTAGAGCTTGTGAGCCATTTTCAGCCTTTTATAAACAAACCAATCAAGCGCATCGTCATACGAAATAGCAAAACTCGCTGGGGCAGCTGCAATCACAAAAAAGGCTATATAAACCTAAGCCTAAGACTCATAGAAAAGCCACTCTCAGCCGTGCGCTACGTCGTTCTTCACGAGCTAACACACCTACTCTATCCGCATCATCAAAAAAGCTTTTACGATTTTATAGAAAAAATCATGCCTGATTATAGAAAGCAAGAGCAAATTTTAAAAGCGTAATTATTTTTCATCAAGTAAGTGTAAATTTAATATGATAAAATTGCGAGAAATTTTACAAAAGGAAATTTAAATGAAAAAAATGATTCTTGTTTCGCTTTTAGCTGCTTGTGCTTTCGCAGGCGATTTTGAAGATGGCTTAAAAGCGTATGCTGGTTCAAATTTTAAAGAAGCTTTGGCTAAATTTGAAGCAGGATGTTTGGCAAATGACGTAAAATCTTGCGTAAAAGTTGGAGCGATTTACCAACTAGGAAAAACAGCTCTACCTAATCCAAGCAAGGCCTTAGAGTACTATAATAAAGCTTGCGAAGCTGGTGAGGTTGAAGGTTGCTCGGCAGCTGGTGGACTTTATCTAAACACTGAGCCGCAAAAAGCAAGAGAACTTTTTAACAAAGCTTGTGATAAGAATGATGGATATTCTTGTGAGATGGTAGGTTCTATCTTGATAGAAGCTAAAGAATTTAAAAAAGCTTATGAATTTTTAGTAAAAGGCTGCGAATTAGGTGATAAGATGTCTTGCGAATTTGCAGGCGATCTAAGACGCTCAAAACAACTATAATTTTTAGGCTTACGAGCCTAAAAATTTCTTAAAACAAAAAAATCCAAAAAACACTTATTTTAAATAGAAATTACTCAAAGTATAAAGGTGGCTCTAAAAATTTATATTAGAAATTTAGGCAAGAGTGCTCTTGCCTAAGATTAGATTATTTTTATTTGATCAAGTGGTTTATCTTTAATGCCCCATTGAGTCATAAAAACAAATCCATAAAGTACAGCAGCTACGATATAAGCAGTGTATTCGTTTGGTATAAGATTAAATTTCGCACATATATTTGGTACAAGAGCTAGTGGCACAACAGGGATCAAAAGAATACGCTCCCAAATTCTAAGCTTTGTGACATAGAAGCCTTGAAGTAAGCTTGAAAAAGCAAACATTCCTACGATCGCCATACCAAAGACAAGTAAAATTTCAAGCGGATTGCTCATCCAAACGATCCCTTTAGAGTCAAGCGGATCTCCCTCATTTACGCTTTCTATTAGCATAAGTTTGTTGTTAAAGAAAAAGGCAAATGGCAAGATCGCCGTTCTTAGATCATAAAAGAATCCTTGAACGCCAACGGTTATAGGATTTGCTTTAGCAATACCAGCTGCTGCATAAGCTGCGATACCAACTGGTGGCGTATCATCAGCTAAAATTCCAAAGTAAAATACAAAAAGATGCACAGCAATGGCTGGGATCAAAAAGCCATTTTTGTGCGCTAAAAATAAAATAACAGGTGCTACAAGACTTGAAACTACGATGTAGTTTGCCGTCGTTGGAAGGCCCATTCCTAGTATAAGTGACATCATTGCAGTAAGAAGCAATATCATAACTATATTATCACCAGCAAGTAACTCAACTAGATCTGAAAGTACTTGACCAAGACCAGTTAGAGAGATAGAACCCACGATAATACCTGCAAGTGCGGTTGCTATAGCGATCGTTGTCATACTTTTTGCGGCTGCAACCATCGCCCAAAATATATCTTCAAAGCCTATTAACACATCATTTATTCCAACTTTTTCGCCACTTGCTAGTTTTTTAACTGGCTCTTGAAAGATCATTATTAAAAATAAAAATCCAATCGCATTAAATGCTGCAGCGATGGCTGACTCTTTTGCGATTAATAGCGTATAAAGCAAAATCAAAATCGGAGTTATATAGTGAAGTCCGCTTACAAAAATTTTAAATCTTGAGTGAAACTCGCTTTGATTTATACCTTTTAAGCCAAGCTTCACGCTCTCTAAATGAACGATAAAAAATAGTGACAAATAGCAAGCAAAAGCCGGAATTACCGCTGCCATCATGACATTTGTATATGTCATGCCTAAAAACTCAGCGATAATAAAAGCAGCTGCGCCCATGATTGGAGGCATAAGCTGTCCATTTACGCCAGCTGCAACCTCGATGGCTCCAGCTTTTGTGCGTGAAAGACCAGCTTTCTTCATAAGTGGTATGGTAAATGTGCCAACGGTTACAACATTTGCAGTGGAGCTTCCTGAAACCATGCCAGTTAGACCACTTGCGATGACTGAGGCCTTAGCTGGGCCACCTCTATATTTTCCAAGAAGAGAGAAAGCTAAATTTATGAAATATTGCCCAGCACCTGCCCTCTCAAGTAATGAGCCAAAAAGTACAAAAAGATAGATAAAACTAACGCTAACTCCGATAGGCACACCAAAGATACCCTCTGTCGTTAAAAACATATGACCTGCGATCTTTTCAAAGCTGGCACCTTGATGAGCAATGATGTCTGGCATATAAGGGCCAAAGTGATCATATATCAAAAATAATATACAAATAATTGGAAGTGCTGGCCCCATTACGCGCCTGCCAGCCTCAAGCAAGACAATGATCGCTAAAAACGATATGACGATATCTTGCGTGATGTAGTCCCCTGTCCTATCAGCTAGTTCATAAAAATAAACCGCCGGATAAAGCACAGCAACAACGCCTACCACACAAAAGACCAGATCGTAAAATGGCAAACTAGAATGTGCTTTTTTATGAAAAGTGACTGGATAAAGCAAAAATACAAGACCAACCGCAAAGGCTAAGTGTATCGAGCGCGAAATGTTTGTATTTAGCGGAAAATAAGCTATATAAAGCTGAAAAACTGACCAAGAAAAGCATACGATCGCAATGAAATAGTTGTAAAAATTGCTATTTATCTCCCTTGTTTTTACTTCGACAAATTGTTCTTCGTTGTCTTTGACTTCGTTCATCTCTCTCCTTTAAAATTTAAATATATAAATTCAAAAGAATTTGTATATTTAAATTTTATCCAGAGGCAAAAGCCTCTGGAAATGGATTATTTTAAAATACCAGCCTCTTTAAATGCAGCCTCTGCAGCTGGGTGAAGCGGAGCTGAAAGACCTTGAACAAGATCTTCTTTGTTTACTGATTTTAGCGCTGGGTGAAGAGTTTTGTACTCATCAAAATTATCTAAAATAGCTTTTATCACAGCTTTTACAGCCTCATCTTTTGTGTCTTTATTGGTTACCAAAACAGCCTTTACACCGATAGTATTTACATCGTGATCAACGCCATCATATGAGCCTTTTGGAATCACACCTTTTGCGAAGTATGGCTTCTCTTTAAGAAGATTATCGATCTCGCTGCCTTCGATATTTAGGATATCAATCGGTAAAGATGTCGCAGCATCAGTGATGTTTGCAGTTGGGTGTCCGACAACAAAGCTATATCCGTCTATCTTTTTATCTTTTAGTGCGTGTGGGCATTCGCCAACTGTCAAAACGCCGTGGTAGCCTAGTTTTGAGACATCAAAGCCCTTTGCTTTAAAGACTTCAAGTGTACTCACTTCGTTGCCACTGCCTGGGTTTCCGACGTTGTATTTTTTACCTGCAAATGAAGCAAGATCACTTGTAAGACCGCTATCTTTTGCAACAACAAATGCAAGAAGTTCTGGATAAATAGCAACTACTGAGCGTAAATTTTCATCTTTTGCTCCGTCAAATTTGCCAGTGCCGTTAAATTTATCATAGACGACGTCGCTTTGAACAAAGCCAAATGTAAGCTCTTTTTTGAGGACGTTATTTACGTTGTAGACTGAGCCGCCAGTTGATTGGACTGAGCATTTTACATTAGTATTTTTGTTTGCTAAACGGCAAATCGCTCCACCTATCGGATAATAAGTGCCTGTCATGCCACCAGTACCGATACTGATAAATTCTTTTGCTGAAAGAGTTGTTGCTAAAAGCAAGCCAGCAAGTGCCAAAGAAGTAGTTTTCATCTAAGATCCTTTCAAGAAATTTAAGGCTATTTTATTCTATAAATTTAGCTTTTTACCTTATTTAATATGATATTTTCATGCCGTTTTGGCAAAGTTGCAACCATTCTACACAATCAAGACTTAAAAAAATATTTTCTTAAGATTAAATTTATATTTCTTTATCAGCCAAAATAAATTTGATAAACCGGCTATTTAAATATCATTTTTTATTGTATAATCCACCGCAGTTCTAAGTTTTAGAAAAACTGTTGCAAATTTACAACTAATCAATAGCTTTTATAAATGTTAATAACAATCAAATTTTGGAGGTTTTTATGAAAAAATCACTTATGTTGGCTGCTTCTATGCTGCTTTTATCTTTAAATTTCGCTTCTGGCGCAGACGAGAAAACGCAAGTTAGCTTTAGTGGCTCATCTACTCTAGCTCCAGTCATCGCTAAAATTTCAACCAACTTTATCGAAAAGTACGAGACTTGGGACAAGGTTGATAACTCTTTACCAAACAAAAACATCACCATCTTTGTCTCAGCTGGTGGCTCTGGTGCTGGCGTAAAAGCCGTGCTTGATCATGTCGCTGACTTTGGCATGCTAGCTCGCGATATAAAAGATAGCGAAAAGGCAAAGATCAAGGATATGAAAGCCTATACGCTTGGCATAGACGCACTTTGTGTGGCTGTAAACCCAGAAAATGAGGTGATAAAGCTAAAGGGCGGAAATTTAAGCAAAAATGAGATCGTCAAAATTTTCTCAGGCGAGTACAAAAAGTGGAGTGACCTTGACAAATCCCTACCAAATGACGAAATAGTCGTAGTTACAAGAGATCTTGGTGGCGGCGCTCACGAGGTATTTCAAAAAAAGATCATGAAAGATGTCAAAGTTAGTAAAAACGTCATCCAATCACCATCAATGGGCGCACTTGTCTCAAAAATCATCGAAAATAAAAACGCTATTGGCTATGCATCTTTTGGTATCACAAACCAAAACAAAGGCAAGCTAATACCACTAAACGTTGACGGTGTGGAGCCAACTGTTAAAAATATAGTTGATGGCAAATACTACATCTCTCGTCCGCTCATCATCGTAAAAAGTGGCGATCTAAGCAAGAGTGAGCAAATTTTTGTAGACGTGCTAAATTCAGCTGAAGGTCAAAAGACTATCGAAAAAATGGGATTTATACCAGTAAAATAGTCTAATGACAGGGCAAATTTTTAAAGGCGGGGTATATCTTTTCACACTTTTATCCGCCATACTTTTGCTTTTACTCGTGGGGTTTTTACTGATAAATTCCACGAGTTTTTTTGCAGAAGTAAGCCTTTTTGACTTCTTGCTAAACGGCGACTGGGACGTTAGCACAGAGCCTTTTAGCTTTGGGCTGTTTAATATCCTAATCGCAAATTTCGCAGTTGCGTTTTTAGCTTGTATATTTTCATTTTTTATCTCGCTTGGTATCACTATATTTATATGCTTTTTTGCGAGCGCCTGGCTTAAACACGTGCTAGACTGGATGATACGAATACTAGCTGGCATACCATCTATCATATATGGATTTTTCGCGCTTTACACGGTTGTAAAAATTTTAGAGTCAGGGCTAAAAATGTCCGCTGGTGAGTCAGTTTTGGCAGCTAGCCTCATCCTTAGCGTCATGATACTGCCATTTTTTACCTCGCACTTACTCCAAAGTGTTGATCTGCTAAAGCAAAATTTCAAAACAAACTCGGACGCGCTTGGCGTAAGCACAGGATATTTTATAAGAAAAATAATTTTTAGAAAATCCATAAAAACAAGCATTTCAGGCTTTATACTCGCATTTTCAAGGGCAGCTGGCGAGACGATGGCTGTGATGATGGTCATAGGCAACACTCCACTTTTTCCGCACCTACTCTCAAAAGCTCAGACCATACCATCTCTAATAGCCCTTGAAATGGGCATGAGCGAGGCTGGTAGCTTGCACTATCACGCCCTAATAGCAAGCGGATTTGTCCTGCTTGTTTTTATATTTTTGCTAAATATTTTTATCTTTAAATTTGAGAAAAACAATGAACGCTTTTAAAGATCATCTAGTCAAATTTTACGCCTATCTTTGCGTATTTATAGTCGTTGCGGTGATATTTTGGATATTTTATTTCATCTTTGCAAATGGTATCTCTCAGATAAATTTAGACTTTCTAACCAAAAATCCGCAAGGTTTAAATTTAGGTGAGAGTGGTGGCATAAGAGACGCTATCATAGGCTCATTTTTGCTAATGATACTATCCATGATATTTTCTGCGCTTCTTGGCGTTAGCTGCGCCATTTATAGGCAAATTTACTGCACTTCTAGCACAATCAAACTTGGGCTTAAATTTATCATCCAAACGATGGCCTCCATACCCTCTATATTGCTTGGGATGTTTGTTTATGGGCTTTTTATCGTTAGTCTTGATATCCCTAAAAGCCTACTAACAGCTAGTATTACGCTTGCTTTGATGGTCTTTCCATTTGTTGAAGTAAGCGTTGAAAAGGTGATCTCTCAGATTGATGAAAAGATGTTAAGAGATAGCTTCGCGCTTGGCGTTGATAAAAATTTCATGGCTAGAAAGCTTGTTTTGCCAACTATTAGAAAAAATATAATATCTATTTTAATACTTGCTGGCAGCTACGCCATAGGGGCAACTGCACCGCTACTTTTAACTGGAGTCGTCTTCATGGCAAAGGCAGAAGGCCTGCTCTCGCCAGTCATGGCACTGCCTTTTCACCTGCATATGCTCCTAAGCCAGTCAGTCGCAACGCAAAATGCCTACGCCACGGCGCTCGTGCTCATTTTTATACTGATAATTTTGCACCTGCTTTCAGCCGTAGTTTTATTTGATATAGGAGAGAAAATTGCTAGATATTTTAAACATAAAAGATCTTAGTATCTCTTACCAAGATAATGAAATTTTAAAAGATCTAAATTTAAGCGTCGCCGAAAACGAGATCATCTGCCTAATGGGCAGCTCAGGATGTGGCAAATCGACATTTCTATCAGCGCTAAATGGCTTTTTAGAGCAAAAAGGCGGCAGATATAGCGGAGAGATACTATTTAAAGGTGAAAATATCAAAAATAAGGGCGAAATTTGGCTAAGACGAAAACTAGCCATACTCTTTCAAGATGCCACACTCTTTCCCTTTAGCGTAGAAAGAAATTTGACCTATGCGATGGAATTTTATGAAGGCAGCATAAAAGATAAGCAAAAAAGAGTAGAAGAGCTCTTAAAAAGCGTAAATTTACTGGGCGAAATAAGTGACCTTGATATGCCAGCTAGCAAGCTCTCTGGCGGTCAAAAGCAAAGACTTTGTATCGCAAGGATGCTAACTACAAAACCTGAAGTGCTCATGCTTGACGAGCCTTGCTCATCGCTTGATATGAAAAATATTTTGATCGTAGAAGATCTTTTAAAAAGCTTGTCGCAAAGATACACCATCATCATAACCACGCACAATGAAGAGCAGGCAAAAAGGCTTGGCGGCAGGATAGTTCGCATAGTGGATAAGAAATTTGCATTTTAAAAGAGCTAGAAATTCTAGCTCTAAATTTAGTCGATAAATCTTTTTATGATATTTGCGTAGGCATCGATCCTGCGGTCTCTTAAAAATGGCCAAATTCTTCGCACTTCTTCGCTTCTTTTCATATCTATTTCAACGATCTTGCATAACTCATCTGTGCTATTTGCACGGAAAAGCTGCTCGCCTTGTGGCCCAAAAACAAAGCTATTTCCCCAAAATTTGATCCCATCCATCACGCCGCTATCATCTTTTTCAAAGCCCACACGATTTACTGCGACCACTGGCAGGCCATTTGCCACACTGTGGCCTCTTTGCACTGCCACCCACG
Organism: Campylobacter concisus ATCC 51562; assembly: GCF_000466745.1. Taxonomy (NCBI): domain Bacteria; kingdom Pseudomonadati; phylum Campylobacterota; class Epsilonproteobacteria; order Campylobacterales; family Campylobacteraceae; genus Campylobacter; species Campylobacter concisus. The sequence goes on from NZ_ANNI01000006.1 coordinate 38,019, forward strand.
CTTCAAGCTGTCTTGACTTTTCATCGTCGCTATCGTCCTCAAACCAGCCAATAGCCGTTGGATAGATGAGAATTTTCGCCCCTTTTAGCGCCATTAACCTTGCTGCTTCTGGATACCACTGATCCCAGCAGACCAAAACGCCAAGCTTACCAAGGCTAGTTTCAACTGGCTCAAAGCCAATATCACCAGGCGTAAAGTAAAATTTCTCATAAAATCCAGGGTCATCAGGGATATGCATTTTTCGGTATTTGCCAGCCACACTGCCGTCACACTCGAAGACAAAGGCGGTGTTGTGATAAAGTCCGTCAGCCCTCTTTTCAAAGAGCGAAGTGACTAAAACCACGCCATTTTCTTTTGCCACCCTGCCCCAAAAAGCGACGTCTTTTTGCCAGTCGTTTGCATGATCAAAGAAATTTGTATCCTCGCTTTGGCAAAAGTACTGCGTCTGGTGCAGCTCTTGGCAGACGACTAGATCAGCACCGCCTTTTTTTGCCTCGGCAATTAGCTCAAGTGTCTTTGCGATAGTCGCCTCTTTTGTGCCTTTAAATTCTTGTTGAAGTAGCGCTACTTTCATCTCATTTCCCTTCTTTGTCGTTGTATGGGTCTAAATGCGTGGTTATCTGCCACGAATAATCCCTAAATTTCTCTCTTATCTCAGCTTCAAGCGAGTCGGCCACTTCGTGCGCGTCGTAAAGCGAGATATCTTTGTCAAAAACTAAATGCAGCGTTAAAAATATGGCATTTGCGCTCTGCCTTGTGTTTAGATAGTGAAAATCAGAAATTCTTTCTTTTGCCTTTATCATTTTGATGATCCCCTCTGTGACTTCAGGGCTTGCTGCATGATCCAACAAGATACCAAAGGCGTCTTTACCTAAATTTATAGCACTTTGAGCGATGTAGCCACTTATCACGATACCAAAGATCGCATCAATCATCACAAATCCGCTAAATTTAATGATAAGTAGCGAAATAATGACTGCTAGGTTGCTAAAAAGGTCGATCTTATAGTGCAACGCGTCTGCTTTTATGATAAGGTTTCCGCTTTTTTTAGAAATTTGGTTTAAAAATAGCACCAAACATAACGTCACTATGACCGAAAACACCATCACACCAAGGCTTAAGCCAAGGTCTATCTCTAAATTTGGCTCGCTAAATTTTTTAATACTCTCATAAAATATATATCCAGCAGCCACAACGATGATGACACACTCAAATAGCGCTGCTAACGCCTCTAGCTTTGTGTAGCCAAAGTTAAATCTCTCATCGGCTTGCTTTCTTGACTTTCTAAGCGCAAATAAATTTAAAAGCGAAACGATAAAATCAAGCATCGAGTCAATTGCCGAGCCAAGCACAGCGACCGAGCCGCTAAAAAGCCCAGCTGTAAATTTCACAAGTGCGAGCAAAAAGGCGCAAGCTCCAGCTGCGATAACAGCCTTATTTTCGCCCTGCGTGCACTCCTGCTTATTTATACGGTTAAACTCATAATCAAACGGACTTGACAAGACTAAGACCTTTTATATCTATTTTGGCTTGAGCAGTGAAGCGAGCCATTTTGACGCACAAAAACTAGCGAATTTACACCGATGATCTTTCTATCTGGCAGTGCCTTGGCTAGTAAATTTAGCACCTTTTCATCGTTTTCGTCATTATATGTTGGCACGATTAGCGCACCATTTATAAAGATAAAGTTTGCATAGGTGCAGCCAAGCCTTTTGCCATCATAAAATTTAGGTTTTGGTAGTGGCAAGGCAAGTAGCTTAAAGCCAGTTTTTTTAAGCTCATCCTCCATCTTTTTAAGCTCATCAAAGTGCTCATCGCTCTTGTCATCACAAGCTGCGTAAGCTATCGTATCAGGCGTGATAAAACGCGCTAAAGTGTCGATGTGACTATCAGTATCATCGCCTCTTATAAAGCCATTTTCAAGCCAAATGATACGCTTTAAGCCAAACAAACTCTTTAGCTTCTCCTCGATCTGCTCTTTGCTAAGAGCCTTGTTTCTATTTTCATTTAGCAGGCATTTTGAAGTGGTTAAAAGCACGCCATCTCCGTTAAACTCGATGCTCCCGCCCTCTAGTATCATATCAACTGGCTCAAGCTTGGTTTTGTAAATTTTAGCTACCTCCAAATTTATCGCATCATCTTTTGAACTCTTAAATTTACCGCCCCAAGCGTTAAATTTAAAGTCGTAGCTCTTTATGCCATCTTCAGCACAAACGTCGATCATGCCGTAGTCTCTGATCCAAGTATCATCAGTCTCAAGCTTAACAAACTCTACATTTTTAAATTTCTTAAATCTAGCAAAATTTGCCTCATCAGGGCAGATGAGCACTACCTTTTCAAACGGCGTAATAGCAGCCACTAGCTCTTCATAACTAGCTAAAATCTCCTCTAAATAAGGCTCCCAGTCGCTCTTACTATGTGGCAGCGACAAAAACAAAAGCTCCTGCTCTTCCCACTCTGCGTAAGCTCTCACGCTCTCTCCTTATAAATTTTATAAATTCCATAAATTGTAATGATTATCCAAAAGACCTCTATCAAAAATGAGCCAAGGTTAAAGTGCACAAAAAGCGAGATGATAAGTAGCACCGCACCTACTAAATTTATTATCTGATAGGCTAGATCGCGGCTATTTAGGCGGCCGATTTGAAGTAAAAAGTAGCCCAACACGATGCAAATCATCCCTAAAAAGCCGATGATCTGAAAAAGATCGATCAAATTTTATCCTTTTTGCAAGCTTAAATTTAAAGCAAGATCATATCTAATTAGTTTTAAATTTATGATTATAAGATAAAATAACTCCATTTTTCAGATTGGATTAAAGTTTTATGGATTTTGAGTTTATTGAGAAATTTTATCCGCTTTATGTTAAAGCCGGAGTGCTTACCTGTGAGATCGCCTTTTTAGGGATCATTTTTTCTATTTTGATCGGTATTTTTTGTATGGCCATGAAATTTTACAAGCTAAAATTTCTATCAAAAGTAATTGATTGCTACGTCGAGCTCTCAAGAAATACACCACTTCTTATACAGCTTTTCTTTTTATATTATGGCTTGCCAAAGCTTGGAGTGTCGATGGGCGGCTTTACCTGTGCGGTCGCTGGTCTTAGCTTTCTTGGTGGTAGCTATATGAGTGAGAGCTTTAGGCTTGGCTTTGAGGCGGTTAGAAAGTCGCAGATCGAAGCGGGACTAAGTATCGCACTTAGTAAAAATCAGCTCCTAAGGTATGTTATCTTGCCTCAAGCATTTAGTGTAGCAGTGCCAAGCATCAGTGCAAATATTATCTTTTTACTAAAAGAGACAAGCATCGTTAGTATCGTGGCACTTGCTGATCTAGTTTACGTCGCAAAGGATCTCATTGGGCTTTATTACAAAACAGATGAAGCGCTTTTTATGCTAGTAATTAGCTATCTCATCATCATCTTGCCAGTCTCGCTGGTGCTTAGCTATGTCGAAAAAAGGGTGAGAAATGCAAGGAGTTAGTATTTTATTTGACACGCAAAATTTACTAAGGCTCTTTGAAGGTCTAGTCGTTAGCACAGAAATTTCATTTATCTCTATTTTTATCTCTATAATCGGTGGCTTAGTGCTTGGCGTGCTTATGAGCATGAAAAACAAATTTATCTATTTTATTTTAAAAATTTGCCTAGAAATCGTTCGTATAATGCCTCAGATCGTTTGGCTATTTTTATTTTATTTTGGTGTCAGCAAGGCGTTTGATATTCACATTTCAGCATTTACAGCCTCACTCATCGTCTTTAGCTTGTGGGGAATTTTTGAAATGATGGACATCGTGCGTGGCGCAATAACATCAATACCAAAACATCAATTTGAATCAGCCGCATCACTTGGGCTTAGTAGATTTCAAATTTACTCTCACGTCATCATCCCACTTGCCACAAGAAGGCTAGTGCCTGGAGCAGTAAATTTACTAAGTCGTATGATAAAAACGACCTCTATAGTCGTGCTAATTGGCGTTGTAGAGGTTGTCAAAGTCGGTCAGCAGATCATCGAGCGAAATGTATTTACAAATCCTATGGCGCCATTTTGGATATACACGCTCATATTCTTTTTATATTTTGTGATCTGCTATCCAGTCTCAAAACTATCAAAAAAACTAGAAGAAAAATGGAGCTAAAATGAGCGAAAACATATTAGAACTTAAAAAAATAAATAAATTTTATGGAGAGCTTCACGCCTTAAAAGATATAAATTTAGAGGTAAAAAGCGGTGAAGTGGTCGTACTTCTTGGCCCATCAGGCTGTGGCAAAAGCACAACTCTTAGATGTATAAACGGCCTTGAGAGTATCGCTAGCGGCGAGATAATAATTGATGGCGAAGTAATTGATGCTAAATTTAATGATTGGCAAAGGATCCGCCAAAAAGTCGGCATGGTCTTTCAAAGTTATGAGCTATTTGATCATATGAACGTCATAGACAACGTCCTTCTTGGACCTTTGAAGGTGCAAAAAAGAGATAGAGCCGAGGCTGAAAAAACGGCTGATATGTGGTTAAGCAAGGTTGGACTTCTTGATAAGAAATTTGCCTATCCAAAGGAGCTAAGCGGCGGCCAAAAGCAACGCATAGCAATAGTAAGAAGCCTTTGTTTAAACCCTGAAATTATGCTATTTGATGAGGTTACGGCTGCGCTTGATCCAGAGATCGTTAGAGAAGTGCTTGACGTGATACTAAATTTAGCCAAAGATGGAATGACGATGCTAATAGTCACCCATGAAATGAGCTTTGCAAGGGCGGTTGCAAACAAGATCGTATTTATGGATGCTGGGGCGATCGTGGAGATCAGCGAGCCGGAGGAATTTTTTACCAACCCAAAGAGCGATCGCGCGAAGAAATTTCTAAATTTATTCTCGTTTTAGAAAAAATAAGAGATAATTTGCCGTTTTTTCAAAATGCGTTTAGAGCGAAATTTTAACGCTCTTATTTATTTAACTTTTTACAAGGAGAAAGAGTGAGAAAATTTAAATTTTTCTTATTAGCATTAATCGCTACCGTCTTTCTAACGGGTTGTGGTAATGACAAAGGTGCCGACACGGCAAAAGCTGCTTCAAACGAAGCTGATGCGATCGCAAAGATCAAAGAGCGCGGATATGTAAGAATTGGCGTTTTCAGCGACAAACCACCATTTGGCTATGTCGATAAAGACGGCAAAAACCAAGGCTATGATATTTACTTTGCAAAACGTATCGCAAAAGATCTACTAGGCGATGAGAGCAAGGTAAAATTTGAGCTAGTAGAGGCTGCTGGTAGAGTTGAAGTTTTAGTAGCTGATAAAGTAGATATCACGCTTGCAAATTTCACAAAAACACCTGAGCGCGCACAAGTTGTTGATTTTGCGCTTCCATACATGAAGGTTTCGCTTGGCATCGTAAGCCCTGAAGGTGCAGTGATAAAGAGCATCGATGAGCTAAAAGATAAAACCCTAATCGTAAATAAAGGCACAACCGCAGATGCGTTTTTTACAAAAAATTATCCTGACATTAAGCTTGCAAAATACGACCAAAATACTGAAACATTTGCAGCTTTGGTTGATAAAAGAGGTGCCGCACTAGCACATGATAATGCCCTACTTTTTGCCTGGGCAAAAGAGACTCCTGGTTTTGTTGTAGGCGTTGAAGCGCTTGGTGATGTGGATGTGATAGCACCAGCTGTTAAAAAAGGAAACAAAGTTTTACTTGACTGGCTAAACAATGAGATCATTGAGCTTGGAAAAGAAAATTTCTTCCACAAAGACTATGATGCTACACTAAAACCGATCTACGGCGATAGCGTCAATCCAGAATCACTTGTCGTTGAAGGCGGCAAACTTTGAAAATTTAATGGCGTAAATCTTTACGCCATCTCTCTTTTTTTTAAATTTAACAAATACGTTTGTAAAAATTTTTGCCGGTAGGTTACACTGCATAAAATCCATAAAGGACGGATATCTTACATACCTGAGCAGTAAGCTAGTAGATGAACCCTTGCAACAATGAACTGAACGCCGATATTAGATAGACTACTTGTGGATTTAAATTGCATTATCCGCATGAACATTCAAAAAGGCTAAGGCGCATGTATTTTATAAATTTAAATTCTAGATAATATGTATATAGAGCCCACAAAAAAAGAAACCCACGAAAGCTAGGCGAGAAAGATACAACTTAGTTTTTAAATATTTAAATAAAATTCTAAAAGGCATTTTGGAGTAAATTTAGCCCAAAATGCCTTTGCAAGCTACATTAAGCTCTTTAGTAGATTTGTTACTTTTTGCTCGATCTCTTCTAAAAATTCCTTGCTCTTTGCCTCAAATCTAGTAACAATAACTGGCGTTGTATTTGACGCGCGTACCAGCGCCCAGCCATTTTCAAACTGAATCCTTATACCATCAATATCAATGATATTTTTTATCTTTGGCAGGTCGCAACTCTCATTTTTCACACAATCTTTTAGCTTGGCAACTATCTTAAATTTAGCCTCATCAGTCGTCTTTACCTTGATCTCATCGGTGCTAAAGACAAGTGGCATCTTATCAAGCTCGCCATCAAGGTCAAAACCCTTGTGAACTAGCTCAAGCACCCTCATCATCGCGTAAAGCGCATCGTCAAAGCCAAAATATCGCTCTTTAAAAAAGATATGACCGCTAACTTCAGCCGCTAGATCTACGTTTAGCTCTTTCATCATTTTTTTGATGTTGCTATGCCCAGTCTTGCCCATGAAAACTTCGCCTATTTTTGCAATCTCATCATACATGTTTTGCGAGCATTTAACCTCACCAAGCACCTTTGGATGTTTCATATTTAGTGCATAAAGATAGGCTAGCTCATCGCCTTTTATATCTCTTTTTGGAGTTATAACTGCGATCCTGTCGCCATCTCCGTCAAAGCCAAATCCAAGGTCAAATTCCTTCTTTTCAATGAGCAAAAACAGCTCTTTTAAATTCTCTTTTTCGCTTGGATCTGGATGGTGATTTGGGAAATTTCCGTCTGGATCTTCATATAAAATTTTTGCATTTAGCCCAAGCGCTTTAACGATTGGCACCAAACTCACGCCAACAGCGCCATTTGCACAGTCGATGATAAAAGGCTTTTTGAAATTTTTAAGCTCACTAAACTCTTTTACAAAAAACTCAACATATTTTTCTAAGATATTAAATTTCTCACAGCTCTCATTGTCTGCGATCTGCTCACCAGAGGCGATTATCTCGTTCACCTTATCTTTTAAAATTTGCAGATCTTTGCCAAAGAAGCTATCTTTTTTAATGGTAATCTTAAAGCCGTTGTACTCTTTTGGGTTGTGAGAGCCCGTGATCATGATGTTTGCGTCGAAATAATCAGCATAAACGCTAAAGTAGCCAACAGGAGTTGGTAGCAAGCCGATGTTATAAATTTTAAAGCCACCAGCCTTGTTTAGACCGCTTAGCAGATACCTAAAAAGCGTGCTAGCACTTAGTCTTGCATCAAAGCCAATGCTTAAAGTTTTCACGCCAAATTCGTTAAATTTCTTACCCAAAGCAAGCCCTATAGCCTTGACGCTGTCCTCCGTCAAGTCTTTTTCAAAAATACCGCGTATGTCATATTCTCTAAAAATTTCATCATATTTCATTGTAAATTCTCCCTAAAAGAAAGCAAAATGATACAAGAATAAATTTAAAAAGGAGTAAATAATTTTATAAATTTAGTGAGATTAAAGTTTAAATATAAATTCGAGCTAGAAGGCTCTAGCTCGAAAAGGGCTGCTACATCATGCCGCCCATACCACCCATTCCGCCCATGTCAGGCATTGCAGGCATTGCTTTTTCTTCTTTTATCTCGCTGATAGTTGCCTCAGTTGTTAGTAGTAAGCTAGCCACGCTAACAGCGTTTTGAAGCGCAACTCTCTCAACTTTAACTGGATCGATAATGCCAGCTTCAAACATATTTACATATTCGCCAGTTGCAGCGTTAAAGCCAAAATTTGCATCTTTGTTTGTCTCAACTGCGTTTGCTACTACGCCAGCGTCAAAGCCAGCGTTCTCAGCGATTTGGCGAAGTGGAGCACGAAGCGCTCTTCTAACGATCTCAGCACCGATTGCCTCATCGCCTTGTAAATTTAAATTTACGCTCTTTGAAGCAAGGATAAGAGCTGAACCGCCACCTACTACGATGCCCTCTTCTACAGCTGCACGAGTAGCGCTTAGAGCGTCATCTACGCGGTCTTTTTTCTCTTTCATCTCAGTCTCAGTCGCAGCACCTACTTTAATAACTGCCACGCCACCACTTAGTTTTGCAAGGCGCTCTTGAAGTTTTTCTTTGTCATAGTCACTTGTTGTCTCAGCGATTTGCGCTTTGATCTGAGTTATTCTAGCGTCGATCGCTGACTTCTCGCCCGCACCATTTACGATAGTTGTGTTATCTTTATCGATAACTACGCTTGAAGCTTGTCCAAGGTCATTTATAGTAGCGCTCTCAAGTGTTCTACCTAGCTCTTCGCTAATGACTTCGCCACCTGTTAAGATAGCAATATCTTCAAGCATCGCTTTTCTTCTGTCGCCAAAGCCAGGAGCTTTTACGGCTGAGATGTTTAGCACGCCACGAAGTTTATTTACAACAAGCGTTGCAAGTGCCTCGCCTTCGATATCTTCAGCGATGATTAGAAGTGGTTTGCCACTCTTTTGTACTTGCTCAAGCACAGGGAGTAGATCTTTTAAATTTGTGATCTTCTTGTCAAATAGCAATATGAATGGATTGCTTAGCTCTACTTGCATCTTTTCAGGGTTTGTGATGAAGTATGGGCTTAGGTATCCGCGGTCAAACTGCATACCCTCAACAACGCTTAGCTCGTCTTGGATAGACTTTGCCTCTTCTACTGTTATGACGCCATCTTTGCCAACTTTCTCCATCGCATCAGCGATTAGTTTGCCGATGCTCTCATCTGAGTTAGCAGAGATAGTAGCGATCTGAGCGATCTCTTTTGAACCTGATACTTTTTTAGAGATATTTTTTAGTGCATCTATAAGAGCTGCTACTTCTTTATCCATACCGCGTTTTACTTCGATAGGATTTGCGCCAGCAGTTACGTTTCTAAGACCCTCTTTAAATATCGCGTGAGCTAGCACAGTCGCTGTTGTAGTGCCGTCGCCCGCTTGGTCGTTTGTCTTGCTTGCTACTTCTCTAACTAGGCTTGCACCCATGTTTTCGATAGTATCTTTTAGCTCAACTTCTTTAGCCACGCTAACGCCGTCCTTTGTGATGTTTGGAGCACCAAAGCTCTTTTGGATAAGGACATTTCTGCCTCTTGGTCCCATTGTCACTTTCACAGCGTCATTTAGTTTTTTTACGCCCTCGTATAGGCGGTTTCTTGCATCATCAGAGTAAAAAATTTCTTTTGCCATTGTCTTTCCTTTTTTAATTATTTAATCACGCCTAAAACATCATCAATGTTTAAAACAAGATATGTTTTATCATCTAAATTTATCTCAGTGCCACCGTATTTTGCAAATACAACTTTATCACCAACTTTTACGCCCTCTACTTCAGCCCCGACTGCTTTTACCTCACCGCTTAAAGGTTTTTCTTTTGCGTTATCAGGTATAATAATGCCCGAAGCTGTGGTCTTTGTCTCCTCTACGCGTTCGACTAGAACACGCTTGCCTAATGGTTGAAAGTTCATTGTTCATCCTTTTGGTTTAATTGTCTTTTTTAGCACTCTTTATTTTTGAGTGATGAGATCCTAGCACTTTTTTCTAAAAAAGTCAATAATTTATAGTTAAATTTTATTAAAACTTTAGTCACTTACACTAAAGTTTTATGATATGTAAAACTAATATAAAGGAATTTTATGAAAAAAATAGCCTATTTAGTAGCGGCTTTGGCGCTGATAATCCTTTGCATTTTTGGCTTTATCTTTAGCTCTTTTGGTAATAAATTTATAGCCAGCAAAATAGAAAAAGAGGCGCTCGCTCACGGTATAGATGTGAAATTTAAAGATTTTAGCTTAGGATTTAGCACACTAAATTTAGAAGCGATTGTGATGAATGCCATAAATTTAAAGGCAAATGGCGATCTATCCTTGCTTGCTCAAAGTATGAGCTTAAACATAGATATAAACACTGACAAGGCAAAGGCTAGCGAGCTTGGACTAAAAAAAGACGTCGCTCTTAAAGCAAATGTGGCTGGTAAATTTAGTGACATCAAGCTAACGGCCACTGGCACTGCGCTTGGCTCAAATATAAATTTAAATGCAAATTTAAAAGACTATCTGCCAAAAGCTCTAAATCTTGACGCTAAAAACATCGAGCTTTCTGAGATCTCAGCTCTTGCGCAAAAGCCAAATTTAGCTAGCGGTAAGCTTGATCTAACGAGCAATATGCAAGGAGTTGATGAGAAAAATGAACCCATCATTAACGCTCAAATTTTAGCAAGCGATGCAGCGATAAACAAAGAAATTCTTAAAAATGAATTTGGGCTAAATTTAGCAAAAGATATAAACTTTAAAGGCGGTGTAAACGCTAAATTTGCAAATGAAAAAGTGAGCGCAAAAACCATCATCATCGCACCTGAAGCCACTTTAAAAGCAAACGAGACGACCTATGATCTAGCTAACAAAAATTTAAAGAGCGATTTTTTGCTAAACGTGCCTGATCTTGCCCTTTTTGGCAAGCTCTTAGGCGAGCAACTAAGCGGCGCTGTGGATGCAAACGGCGAAATTACAATGCAAGAAAATGCTCTTAAAAACCTAAAAGCTGAGATAAACGGGCTTGGTGGAAAGATAAATGCAAATTTCGATAGCAAAAACTTAGCACTAAATGCAGCTAACATCAAGCTAAAAGAGCTTCTAGCGCTTGCCTTGCAGCCTAGCTACGCAGACGGGCAGATAAATTTAAACGCAAATTTTAGCGGTTTTGACGAGCTAAAAAAGCTTGCAGGCGAGGCTAAATTTGAAATAAAAAACGGTCTTATAGATAAAGGGCTTGCAAAGCTTAAAAACGCAGCTAAATTTGAGCTAAAAGGCGGTGCCACCGCAAAAAATGAACTTGTGAATTTTGACGCAAACGTGCTTAGTGACCTTGGCGAGCTAAAGGATGTAAAGGGCGTTTTTGACATAAAAAACAGCCAAATTTTTAGCAAATTTGCCCTGCTCATTAGCGACCCCGAGAAATTTAAAGCGGTTAGCGGCTTTGAGGTGGGCTCAAAGATGGCGCTTGCGGGCGATGTGAAGGTTAAAGCAAGCAAGATAGATGAGCTAAATTTAGGCGGCGATGCCTTTGCTGGCAAGCTAAACGCCACCATAAAAAATGAAAATCTTGATCTTAGCCTAAAAGAGGCACAGCTAGGAGAAATTTTAGCACTTAGTGGCAATGACAGGCTGGCAAACGCTAAGGCAAATGTCCAAGCAAAGGGGCAAAATATCTTTAGTAAAAGTCCAAGCGTCACCGCAACGATCGCTTTAAATGATGGCAAATTTAACGCCGCAGCGCTTAGTAAAATGCTTGATAAAAAATTCCCTGAAAATGAGAAATTTAGCTCAAATTTGAGCCTAAACTATAAAGGCGAAATGGCAAAATTTAGCGGCGACTTTCTTAGCTCGCTTGCTGATATAAAGGGCATAGATGGCAGCTTTGACGTGGGTAAAAGCACACTAAACTTAAAGCTTCAAGCGGTAGTTTCAGAGTTAAACAAGCTTGCATTTTTAGCTGGTCGCGAGCTTCACGGTAAATTTGCAGCCCTCGTAACGGCAGAAGGCAAAGTGGATGATCTAAGCGTGAAAGCCACTTCAGATGATCTATTTAAGGGCAAACTAGAGGCAAACTACAAAGGTGGCGCGCTTGATGCGGTGCTAAAAAACTTCGAAGTCAATGGACTAACGCAGACTTTAGGGTTAGATCATCTTTATGATGGCAACGGCGATGCTAAATTTGACTACGAAACAAAGCAAAAGCTCGGCAAATTTGACATCTTACTAAAAGAGGGTCACCTAGCCAGCACAAATCTCACAAACAGCATCAAAACCTTCACCGGCAAGGACATCACAAAAGAAATTTACAAAGACGGCAAAATTTATGGCGATATAAAGGGCGACAATGTCGTTTTTAACGTAAATTTAAGCTCGCCAAAGAGCGACATAAAGGTTGCAAACGGCACTTATAACACAGCTACAAAAATGCTTAACGCGCCGCTTGTTTGCAGGCTCGAAAAGACTGACCTAAACGTGCAAATCTCAGGCATTACAGACAAGCTAAAATACGACGTCAGATCGCAATATCTTGAGAATAAGGTCAAAAAAGAGATAGGTAGATTTTTAGACAAAAAACTAGGCGGCAAAGATGATGAAGGCGCAAACGGCGAAAAGCAAAATTTAAAGGGGCTTTTAAAAGGGCTATTTTAGATGAAAAAGGCGGAAAATTTAAAGTATCTAATGGGGCTTGGGCACTTTTTGTAGCGACATAAACCAAAGTGCCCTTGGCGCGATGCTAGTACTTGGCGAGTGATAGCGCTCAAATTTGATGCGAAATTTAGCTTGCGCTACGCAAGTATAATTTAATGCTTGCGGTAGTAAAATTTTGCAAAATTATGTTTATAGGAGAAGCGATGAAAAAGCTGATTATTTTTATGATTGCGCTACTATTTTGCGGGTGCGGCATAGCGTCAAAGGGCGATGGGGCCTCAAGTAATATGAATTTTCATATAGCAAAGAGGGTAGCCATAGATATGTCGGGCGGCTGGATTGATTTTAATAAAGAAAACTACGATAAATTTTGGAGAAATATACGAAGTTCTGGAAATGAAAAATATAGATTGGACTGGATTAAAGCTGATTCTTATTCGATGGTAAATTTAAATATAGAGTTTTTGAAATCTGCCCTTGAAACTTATAAGAGTAAAAATGTGATTAAAACAGCTGATTTTGCGTCCTACGAGAAAAATATCGAAAATTTAGTTCCAACCGTATCTGGTTATAATACTGAACAAGAATATAAGTCAAAGATGATAATAAAGCAGGCTATAACAATATACAACAAGCAGCTTGAGGTTTTTAAAAACGGGAGCGAATTCGATATCTATCTTTATGTTATGCGAGTTTCAAATATTAGCGATAACGGCGTGAGTATATTGATTGACTTTGTGGGAATAAATGCTGTCGGCGAGAATAAAAACGATATAGAAAAACACTTGAATAGAGCATATGAATTAAAGCAAAATCTAGATAGTCTTTTTGATAAAAACTATCGTTGGTAATGTATAAATTTTAGCAAAATGAACGACCAAATTTACCTCATCGGCGATGTGCACGGCTGTTATAAAACCCTCTGCGCACTTATAGATCGCTTGCCGCGCGGCGCTGATTCTAAAATTTGCTTCGTGGGCGATCTGATAGACCGCGGGGAGGGGAGTTTTGAGGTCGTGCAGTTAGCGATGTAGCGCGGTTACGCGGCCGTGATGGGCAATCACGAATACCGCCTTTTGCAACACAAGGATGCATTTTTGTGCGGCGAAATGCCTAATGATCCGCGCTGGTTTTTCCTAAACGGCAGTGTGCAGACTTTCGCATCCTACGCCAAAGCCGACCGCGTCCAGAAACTCGCGCACATAGAGTTTTTGTCAAATTTGCCGCTTTATTTGGAATTTCATGAGTTTAAAAACGCGCAGGGCAGGCGGCTCGTCGTATCACACTCGGCGGCCGGGCGGATGTGGCCGCTGCGCAGCTCGGACGGCGATAGTGCGGCGGAGTTTAGGCGGCACGTACTTTGCGGGTAGGGGCGATTTTAGCCAAAACGATGGCGTCTTTAACGTCTACGGCCATACGCCGATCGCGAGCCCCGATATCACGGAATTTGGTGCAAATATCGACACGGGCTGCATCTATAGGCACGGCTTTGGCCGTCTTTGCGCGCTTGAGTTTCCGAGTATGCGAGTCTTTTTGCAGGATAATATCGAAGAGGGCGGGTGAGATTACTGGGCTAAAATTTCATCGTAGCTTTCTTTGATATTAACTATTTTATTATCTATAAAATCACAACTTAGGCGCAAAATTTTACTATTCGAAAACATCTCTCTGACATGCGCCGCTAGGATACCTGCATCTTTGTCGCTTGAGCAAGGTATCCTAAAAATAATTTCCGTTTCTATATCGTCTACAAAATTTGTTTTTTTGTTTAGATTTTGATATAAATTTCTTGTTGTGATTCTGACTGCAGAGCCATAGTACTTGCCGTCAAGCGCACACTCTGCTAACGTTTTTATTAAGCCGCCTTTTATATCAAAGACAGAAACAAAACCACGTTTTACAATTTTTATCTCTTCTTTTGTCATTTATGGACTCCTTTTTTGATTAAAATTTTGCTTTTTTACAAATACGTCATATTTTAGTAAAAATTGGCTAAATAAATTTTTGTGCCATTTTTAAAATTTGGCATTTTTAAGATATGGGTCTCGGTGAGTAAAATTTGAAACCGAAATTTACAAATTTAACTTCAAATTTGAGCGTAAAACGATAAGGCGAAGTATTTTTCGTCAGACGAGGCAGCGGCGAGGGAGGCGAGGGAGCGGACTAGCCGTCCGCGACCGAAGCCGACTGAGCCGGTAACGAAGTATGGCGGAAAAAGACAAGCCGTCAAATTTAAAGCTTGCGGATTTTGGCGATCTCGTCGCGCAGTGCCGCCGCCTTCTCAAACTCCAGCTGCGCCGCCGCTTCAAGCATCTGCTTTCTTAGTTCTTTTACTATCGCGGCTCGCTCGCTAGCTGGCATCTTCTCTAAATTTTTACCACGCTTATAATTTTCACCATCATCCTCGACATGCAGGCTCTCTTCGATATTTCTGCTGGCAGAGTGTGGTGTGATGCCATGAGCTTTATTGTATTCATCTTGAAATTTACGCCTAGCTGTCGTCGTATCGATCGCCTCTTTCATCGAGTGCGTGATCTTTTTGGCAAACATTAGCACCTTGCCATTTACATTTCTAGCCGCACGCCCCATCGTCTGTATAAGGCTCGTGGTCGAGCGCAAAAAGCCCTCTTTATCGGCGTCCATTATGGCTATCAGGCTCACTTCAGGCAGGTCGAGCCCCTCACGGAGCAAATTTATACCTATTAGCATGTCAAATTCGCCACTTCTAAGCCCCCTAATGATCTCATTTCGTTCGATCGCGTCGATGTCTGAGTGCATATACTTGACCTTTACGCCAAGCTCAATGTAGTAGCGGCTTAGCTCCTCGGCCATCTTTTTAGTTAGCACCGTAACTAGCACGCGCTCACCTCTTGCGATGACTGCCTTTGCCTCGTCAAATAGCGCCTCAACCTGGTTGTCGCTATCTTTTATTTCGATCAAAGGATCAAGCAGCCCAGTAGGACGCAAGATTTGCTCATAGACGTGGCCCTCGCTGATACCAAGCTCGTATTCGTTTGGCGTGGCTGAAACAAAGAGAAATTTCGCCTTTTTGCTTATGAACTCATCAAATTTAAGCGGCCTGTTATCAAGTGCTGACGGCAAGCGAAATCCATACTCCACAAGCACCTCTTTACGGCTCCTATCGCCTGCGTACATGCCCCTAAACTGCGGCAAACTCACATGACTCTCATCGACGATAACCAGATAGTCTTTGCCACTTATCTCAAAATAGTCAAACATCGAGTACGGCGTCTCTCCGGGCTTTTGACCAGTTAGGTGGCGTGCGTAGTTTTCGATGCCTTTGCACATACCCGTACTTGCCATCATCTCAAGGTCAAACTCCACCCTTTGCTTTAGCCTCTGTGCCTCTACTAGCTTGCACTGCTCATTAAACTCTTTTAAGCGCGCATCTAGCTCCTCTTCGATCTCTTTCATCGCGATCTTTAGCCTATCAGCACCCACGATGAACTGACTTGTCGCATAAAGCGTAAATTTAGAGATATCCTTTAACCTTTTGTTATCAAGCACGTCAAAATGATACATCGCATCGATCTCATCGCCAAAAAACTCAACCCTTAGGGCTTCGTCGTTGTAATACGCTGGATAAATATCAACCACATCGCCATTTACACGAAAATCACCCCTATCAAAGTAGTTGTCATTTCTCTTATAGCCCATATCCACAAGCTGCTCTAAAAGCTTTCTTTGGCTTATCTTCTCACCCACGCTAAGATATGCCACCATACCCTTATACTCGCTTGGATTACCAAGGCCGTAGTTTGCAGAGACTGAGGCGACACAGATGACGTCGTCAAAGCTTAGTAAGCTAGCCGTTGCAGAGAGGCGCAGGCGCTCAAGCTCCTCATTTACCGAGCTATCCTTTTCTATGTATAGATCGCTTCTTGGGATGTAGGCCTCTGGCTGGTAGTAGTCATAGTAGCTTATGAAGTACTCGACATGGTTTTTTGGGAAAAAGCCCTTAAATTCGCTGTAAAGCTGCGCGGCAAGGGATTTGTTATGCGTCATTATAAGCGTTGGCATGTTTAGCTCGCGTATGACATTTGCCATGGTAAAGGTCTTGCCAGATCCTGTAACACCTAGAAGAGTTTGGTATTTATTGCCTGATTTTATACTTTTTACTATCTCTTTTATCGCTCTTGCTTGGTCGCTACTTGGGCTAAATTTAGATGAAATTTCAAATTTACTCATTGATTGCCTTTAAATTTGGGCGAATTTTATAGCAAAGATAGTGCTTTGTCAAATGAGAATTTTAATAAGAATTTAGCCTCTGCGTGTTAGAATACGAGCTTAATTATTATTTTAAAGGAACTTTTATGTTTGAAGATAATGCGATCTTAACCACACTAAGCGATAAAGTAAATGACCTAATCACAAAATATGACGAACTTTGCAAAACGAACGAAGAGTTACGCAACGAGATCGTAACTTTAAAAGCACAAAATGAGGCGAAAAGCAATCAAATCATGCGTTTAGAAGAGGATCTTGACAAGAAAAATACCGAAGCTGACGATGTAATGAGAAAAATCGAAGCTGTCCTTGGCAGATAAGCTTGGCTAAAATATGAAAAAAATCACGCTCACTATATCATCTCGCGACTACACGATCACGCTTGATGATGATTTTGCTAAATTCTTTGAAAATGACTGGCAAAATTTAATGGGCGGACGCCAATTTATCGAGCCAAAAGAGCTTTTAAACGCCTTTATAGAAAAATGTTATGAAAACTACGCCGTGATAAAGGCAGTAAAAAATTTAACTGGCAACGTTGATGAGATATTAAAGCGAGAAGAGAGATGAAAAGACGAGCTTATACTTTGCTTGAGCTGATATTTATAGTAGTTATACTAGGTATTTTAAGCACAGTCGCTATACCTAGGCTATTTTTTTCTAGAAGTGACGCTACTATCTCAAATGCAAAAACTCAACTTGCTGCCATAAGAAGCGGAATTTCACTAAAATACAACGACAACATCTTGCAAGCAAAGCCAGAATTTCCACAAAAACTAGATGATGGCGATCCAAGCAAACTCTTTAAAAATGTTATAAATATACCGATAAAAGATAGCGGCAACAAAAATGGCTGGCACAGAATAAGCGATGACAAATATACATTTAGGTTAGATGGCAAAGTAGCAAATTTCAAATACGACAAAAATACTGGTGATTTTGGTTGCAGTGATGAAAATGAAATTTGCAAATCACTTCAGTAATGCATTATTACATACTCGCATTTTATGGGCTAAATTTAGCCCCGCTCACTTATGAAAGCGATCAAAAACTAGAAAAATTTCAAGGCGTAAAGGCTTCTTTAAGAGGCAAAATTCTTACTGCTTTTATAATAAAAGAGACTGGCAAACCAGAGTTTAAAACAAGTAAAATTTTAGAAATTTTACCGATTAATCTAACTTCAATGCAAAGCGAATTGGCAATATTTATCTCAAAATATTACACATGCGAGCTTGGAGTCAGCCTAAATTTATTTGAACCAAATGACACTATTGCAGTAGATCAAATTTATGAAAATCAAAATTTTAATGTAGCACCCAAACTAAGCGAAAAACAGCAAGAGGCTTTGGATTTTATAAATAAACGTAAAATTTCACTCATCTTTGGCGACACTGGAAGCGGAAAAAGCGAGATTTACATAGCTAAGATTAGAGAAATTTTAAACGCAGGCAGCCAAGCGCTATTTTTGATGCCTGAAATTTCACTCACACCACAAATGCAAAAACGCCTTGAGGGCTTCTTTGGCGAGGCAGTAGCAGTCTGGCACTCAAAGATCACGCTAAAGAAAAAAGAGCAAATTTTAAAAGATATAAAAAGTGGCAAAGTTAGGCTCGTTGCAGGTGCGAGATCGGCTTTATTTTTACCACTTGAGAGGCTAAAACTTATCATCATCGACGAAGAACACGACGATAGCTACAAAAATACAGGCTCAAAGCCCCACTACAATGCAAGAGACCTTGCCCTCTTTCTAACTAGTAAATTTGATCTACAAGTGGTGCTTGGAAGTGCCACGCCAAGCCTTACTAGCTTTTACAAGCAGGAGCATTTTCGCTTAAAAGGGACATATTTTGATTCGCAAAAAAATTACATTTTCGATGAGAGCGAGACCGGAATTAGTAAAATTTTAAAAGATGAAATTTCAAAGACACTCGCAAATAAAAAGCAAGCTGTCATCTGCCTGCCAACAAGGGCAAATTTTAAATATCTAGTCTGCAAAAACTGCAGTGAAACGCTAAAGTGTCCATTTTGCAGTATCGGTATGAGCTATTACAAAAAACAAAACGTGCTAAAGTGTCAATACTGCGAGCATAAAATGGCTGTGCCAAAGACCTGCCACCAGTGCGGTAGCGAGATGATAGAGGCCAAAAAGATCGGTACGAGCGAGCTACTTGAGAGGTTGCAAGCTGAGTTTGCGAATGCTAGAATCGCTAAATTTGACAGGGACGAGATAACGACGCAAAACAAGCTCGTAAAGGCTTTAAAAGAATTTAACGACGGCAAGATAGATATCTTGCTTGGTACGCAAATGCTAAGCAAAGGGCATGATTATCACAACGTAGAGCTTGCTGTCATCATGGGATTTGACGAGCTTTTAAATTTTCCTGATTATAAAGCCAGAGAGCGAACGCTTGCTCTTGCCATGCAAGTAGCCGGAAGAGCTGGTAGAAACGGAGCTGGTAGAGTTATCATTCAAAGCAAACAAAGAGAATTTTTTGAGAGCTACATCAGTGATTATGACGCATTTTTAAAAGATGAGATAGATTATAGAAAAGAGCTTTATCCGCCATTTACTAGGCTTCTTCGCATTATCATCTCACATAAAGATGAACACATAGTAAAAAATACGATGAATGAATTTGTGCAAAGAATAGAATCTTTAAGAAGCGATGAGCTTGAGATCATAGGATACGGAAAGTGCCAGATAGAGTATCTTGGAAGCAAATTTAGATATGAAATTTTACTCCGTTCAAACTCTCATATACCTCTTTTAAAAGCTGCAAACCTCTGCAAAAGCGAGATTAGCGATATCGATATTGATCCAGTCAATTTTAGTTAAAATTTTTACCACATTTTTCAATACACAATCACACAATTAGAGTTAGTTTAATAAATTTACAAGCGTCCATAGCTACTAATAAAAAAGTAAGCAATTATTTCATTTTTTATTAGATAGTATATTTTTACTTATAAAATTTAATTAGTTTTATTTTCTTATTTTAGTAAATATTATCTCTAATGTTTTTTTATTGTAACTCTTTATATTAATGTAAAAATTTAGTAAATACTTTTAAATTTTTTTTAATTTATTCTTTATAATTTCTAAAATATAATAAAAAAATAATATAACGTTTATCATAAAGGAGAAAAAGATATGAAGAATTACAACATTCTTTTATGTTTTGTATTAGGCTGTTCTCTGTATGGAGCTGAAAATATTACTATAAATGCCGATACGTCAAAGGCGTATTATGATAAATATTTGGAGGATGACAATATATTTCAAGGCTACTACAACTTTAATCCTGGAAAAACAAGTAGAAGCTATTCAAATAATATTGTTACTTGGAATGGCACTCCCCCAGAAATGGGCAAAGATAAAGATGGCAGAAATGTTGGAGTTTGGGTATATGGTGGGTTAAATAATGAATATATGATTGGAAATAGAAATGCTTCAAATAATAAAGTATATATTAACGGCGGAGAACTACAAGCTGTTTATGGAGGTTCAGCAGAAACCGGAGGAGCTAGTGTTTCAAATTCTGTAGTAATAGATGGAAAAGACGTCCATGTCATACAAAATGTTTATGGCGGGTATACAAATAGTAGCACTAGCAAACTAGAGTCAAATTCCGTAACTATAAAAAATGGAACGATAGATCAAAGTGTTATGGGAGCATACGCAATAAGAGGTTTAGCCCAATCAAACTCCGTAACGATAGAGGGCGGAACGATAGGTAAAGATGTTAGAGGTGGATATGCTGAGGGCGAAGGTCAAGCAAATGGCAATACCGTAACAATAAGAGGCGGAACTATCAAAGGAAATATTTATGGTGGCAAAGGCAGTAGCGGAAATATAAACAATACTGTAAATTTAGACGCAAGTTCACTAAAACTTCAAACTATTTACGGCGGAGATAGTGGATGGAATGGATTTGCCAAGACCACAAAAGGTAACACTCTAAATGTGCGTGGTAAAAATATAGAAGCGGGAAATATCGTAAATTTTGAATACATAAATTTCTATCTGCCTTCCGATGTAAAAGCTGGTGATACTATTTTAAATTTAAGTGGCAAAACAGCAGGAAGTTATTCTTCTCAAAATAAAAATACCGATCTAGCACGCTCATTCCTAGCTGTAACCATGGGAGCTGAAAATAGAAATCTTAATGTAAACGACAAGATCACTCTAATAACAAATCCATATGGCATTTTGTATCCAAAAGAATTTAAAAATCACAACAAAAATTTACAAGCAATAGCTGGAATATCTACTATATATGAATTTGACCTTAAAAAAGATGGTGATGACAAGGCAGATAGCGGAAAAAATTTATACGCAGTCGTTACTAAAAAAGTCAGCCCATTAAGTCCTAATGACGGTAGTAAAGAGAAGAAATTAGTAGAAACTATGCAAAAAAGCACCTTGGAGCCAACTGCTGGTGCTATGGCTGTGATAAACCAAGGCTCAGAGACAGCATCAAATATGGATACTAGTGGTGTAACTGGTAGCAGCAACTCAAATGGTGGTATGGTAACAGGGGCAAGTGCCTCTAACACAAGACAACATTCGGGTTCGTACGTAGATGTAAAATCTATATCATTTGCCGTCGGAGTCGCCAAAGAATTTAAAGATGTGATTACAGGTGCATTTTTAGAATTTGGTGGTGGCAATTACGATACATTTAATGAATATAGCGGTACTTTTAATGGAAGAGAAGTAGGCGACATTAGAGGTGAAGGTAAGATGCGTTATTACGGAACTGGACTTCTTGGCAAGGTAAATTTACCTGCAAATTTCTATACAGAAGCTACTATAAAAATAGGCAAAATAAAAACTGACTACAAAACAGTATTGCCTACTGGAGTCAAGATCGGATATGATGCTTCAAGAGGCTATTATGGTGGGCATGTGGGTCTAGGTAAAATATTTGAAATAACCGATTTTTCAAATATTGACATATATTCTAAAGTATTCTTCACTAGAGTTGGTAAAAAGCAAGTTGAATTAAATAGCGAAAGGATATTGCTAGGAAAAAGCGACTCATTAAAAGCAAAAATAGGATTTAAATTCTCTCAAGATATCAACGATGGTCTTTTATGGTTTGCTGGTCTTGCATATGATAGAGAATTTAATGGAAAATCAAACGGCTACAACCTAACATATAGTACCGATATCGTTTCACCTTCTATGAAAGGTAACACTGGTACAGCAGAGCTTGGCTTAAAATTTAAAGCACAAAAAGGATTTGAAACAAATTTAAAATTTGAAGGCATGACTGGCAAAAGAGAGGGTATTGCTGCTGCAGCTGAGATTATGTATAAATTTTAATCAGCTTCTTTATTTCAAGGCTCTAAATAGATGCCTTGAAATATTTTTATTTTTTAGAGTATTTTTATAATAGCTTAAAGCTAAATTTCAATATTCTTTCAAGCCTTTTAAAAGCCATTTTTCTTTATAATCCCCAATAAAAATTTAAAGGCAAAATTTTGCAACGATACCCAACAAAACAGATAAAAATTCGTAATGTTTTAATAGGTGGCGACGCGCCAATATCCGTGCAATCAATGACATTTTCAAAGACAAAAGACATAAAAGGCACGCTAGAGCAGATACAAAGGCTATATTTTGCAGGCTGTGACATCGTGCGCTGCGCAGTTTTTGATAAAGAAGACGCCAGCGCACTAAAACAGATAGTTGCAAGCTCCCCAATACCAGTCGTTGCAGACATTCATTTTAACCACACCTATGCGCTCATCGTTAGCGAATTTGTCGATGCTATCCGCATAAATCCAGGCAACATCGGCTCCGCTAAAAACATAAAAGCGGTCGTTGATGCCTGCAAACAGCGAAATTTACCTATCCGAATAGGTGTAAATTCTGGATCGCTTGAAAAGCAGTTTGAAGACCGCTACGGCCGCACGGTGGAGGCAATGGTGGAGAGTGCGATGTATAACATCAAGCTTCTTGAGGATTTTGACTTTACAGACGTTAAAATTTCGCTAAAATCAAGCGACGTTGAACGTACAATGCAAGCTTATAGAGCGCTTCGTCCAAAGACAAACTATCCATTTCACTTAGGCGTTACTGAAGCAGGTACCACTTTTCACGCGACTATCAAGTCCGCGATCGCTCTTGGCGGGTTACTACTTGAAGGCATCGGCGATACGATGAGAGTTAGCATCACTGGCGAGCTTGAAGAGGAGATAAAAGTCGCAAAAGCGATCTTAAAAGATAGCGGGCGACAAAAAGAGGGGTTAAACATCATCTCATGCCCAACTTGTGGGCGTTTGCAAGCTGATCTAATGGCGGCAGTAAAGCTAGTAGAAGAAAAAACAAAAGATATAAAAGAGCCACTAAATGTCTCAGTCATGGGTTGCGTGGTAAATGCTATCGGCGAGGCAAAAGGTGCGGACGTCGCCATAGCGTTTGGCAAAGGAAATGGCATGATCATGCGTCACGGCGAAGTGGTCGCAAGACTGCCTGAGAGCGAGCTTGTGGATAGATTTTTACAAGAGATCGACGATGAGATAAAAAGTAGAGACTAAAGGAAAAGTTGTGGCAAAGCAAATAGTTAACGAGATAGAATTTACAAACCTTTACGACATTGATATGGAGCGAGCTATACTAAGCTCCATTTTGCAAAACAACGATATTTTAGGTGAAATTTTTGACATTATTAAGGCAAAGGATTTTTATCTAAAAGGGCATTCGCAAATATACGATGCAATGGTAGCTTGCCTAAATAGCGATGATCCTATAACTATGCCATTTTTAAAAAATAGACTTGGCGAAAAATACGACGAAGAGCTAATACTAGATATTTTGGGCACAAATTCCCTAATAGACATTCAAAAATACGCAAACGAACTAAGAGAAAAATCCATAAAAAGAAGTCTTGTAAAGATCGCTCACAATATACCAAGCAAAGTAAATGAAGACAAACCAAGCCGTGATATGGTCGATGATCTTAGCCAGGAATTTTACTCTTTGATAGAAGGTGGAAGCACTGGAGTTATAAAAGAAGGCAAAGAGATCATCATGAAAATGATGGATCATATTAATGCTCAAGCTTTACTTGGCGAAAAAGATATCGTTGGACTTGATACTGGATTTAAAAAGCTAAATGAGATGATAAAGGGCTTTAAAAATGGTGACCTCATCATCGTCGCAGCTCGTCCAGGCATGGGAAAAACGACACTTTGTTTAAATTTTATGAGTCAGGTTCTAAAAAATAATGCTGGAGTTGTTTTTTTCTCGCTTGAAATGCCAGCTGAGCAGATAATGATGAGAATGCTAGCAAGCAAGACCTCTATCCCGCTTCAAGACATAATGACTGCAAAGATGGATGATGAAGCGTTGGCTAGATTTAGCGATGCTTGCGAGGAGTTTGCTGCTAGCAAGCTTTTTGTACATGATAGTGGCTATGTAAATATCCATCAAGTAAGAACACAAATGCGAAAACTAAAGGCTATGCATCCTGAAATTTCACTTTGCGTGATCGACTACATCGGTCTTATGATGAGTACAAATAACTACGCTGATCGTCACGTCCAAATAGCTGAAATTTCTCGTGGATTAAAGCTTTTGGCACGTGAGCTAGATATGCCAATCATCGCTCTTTCTCAGCTAAACAGAAGCCTTGAATCTCGCGCAAATAAACGCCCTATGCTAAGCGATCTAAGAGAATCAGGCGCGATCGAGCAAGATGCTGATATCATTCTTTTTGTTTATAGAGATGAGTTTTACCTAGAGCAAGAAGAAAAAGAGAAAGAAAAACGCGCAAGTGCCGAGGGCAAAGAGTACAAGAGCAATCACGTCTTTAATAAGCTTCAAGAAAAGGCTGAGATCATAGTTGGCAAAAATAGAAATGGCGAAACTGGCTCAGTTGATGTGCTCTTTCAAAAGCAACACTCAAGGTTTGAAGATATGTCTGCAATGCCAGTATCTGATGTTTCATTTGAAGGCTGATGCGTTTTAAAGCTTTAAAAAATAGAGAAATTTTTACTATATTTTGTCTGTTTTGCCTTTGTATTTTTTCTATAAATTTAGCTATTAGCTATCATAAATATCAAATTTTTATGGACAAAGGTGAACAAGAGCTAACAGCAACCGTGATTTCTAGCTACGAAAAGCTTGGAGATGATGGCAAGAAAAGGCAAATTTTAAAGCTTAAGACTGATGAGTTTTCATTTTATACGCTTGGAGCAAAGACGGATGACTTTAAAGCTGGAGATAATATATTTCTAAGCGTCATAAATTTAGACGTTAGTTTTAAAGACTATCTTGCTTCCTCCTTTTACATGCCTAGCTTTTCACGCGAAAAACTGCCACAAAAAGCCACGCTAAATATCAACCAAAAACTACA
The DNA here is from genome assembly GCF_000466745.1 of Campylobacter concisus ATCC 51562. Classification (NCBI taxonomy): domain Bacteria; kingdom Pseudomonadati; phylum Campylobacterota; class Epsilonproteobacteria; order Campylobacterales; family Campylobacteraceae; genus Campylobacter; species Campylobacter concisus. The sequence goes on from NZ_ANNI01000006.1 coordinate 62,992, forward strand.
ATCACTAATCTACGCCCAGCATGAAAATAGCAAAATTTCACAGCTCTACTCGGCTCTATTTTTAGGCACAAGTATTGATGCAAAGTTAAGAGATGACGTCTCGCACCTTGGTATAGCGCATCTTATAGCCATAAGTGGCTATCATTTAGGTTTTATAAGCGCAGTTATATTTTTTGTATTTAGGCCGCTTTTAAAATTTTTATATGCGAGGTTTTTACCTTTTAGAAACTACAACTTTGATCTAGCCATTATCGTTTTTATAATCTTGTCATTTTACTTTTTTATAATAGGCTTTATACCAAGCTTTTTGCGAGCGTTCTTAATGAGCATTTTAGGATTTTATTGCGCGTTAAAAGGCGTTAAAATTTTAAACTTCAAGACACTTTTTATAGTAGCGCTTGTTAGCATATCGCTCTTTCCGCAGCTACTTTTTAGCGTAGGTTTTTACTTTTCACTCATGGGCGTTTTTTATATATTTTTATACTTTAAACACCTAAAAGATAAATTTTCGCCCTTCGTTCATCTTATACTTTTAAATTTATATGTTTGCTTTGCAATGGAAATTTGCGTGCTTTATTTCTTTCCGCTCATTAGCTTACAGCAGCTTAGCGTCCTTGCTATCAACTACATCTTTAGCGTTTTTTATCCATTAAGTGCTGCGCTTCATATCGCTTCATATGGCAATATTTTTGATGGATTGCTAAATAATGTTTTAAATTTTAGACTAAGCTCGACTAAAATTTTTGTGCCAGCCATTATTTTTATCTTTTATAATATCGCTTCACTTCTAGCTATAAAATTTAGATCCATATTCTACATTTTGCCACTGCTTGGGCTTTTATGCTTTGCTATTGCTAGCTATAAAATTTACGCCTAAGCGATCTTCGTACCATAAAATTTCATTATCTTGTTATGAATTATCAAAGATATATACATTATAACAGCGCCTAAAATTAGCCTAGTTAAGTCTGTGTCCTTTTGCCAAAAGACTAAATTTACGATGATAGCAGCTGGAATGAGAGCGTTATTCATGATAGCAAGCACGCCACTATCGACCTCACAAGCACCTTTGTTCCACATAAAATACCCTAGCCCACTAGCGACCACGCCAAGCCAGAGAAGCACTAAAATTTGCGTTGAAGTAAGTGAAAATTTGGCTGGATTGCCAAGAGTAAGAAGCGCAACGATAGCTACAAAAAATGCCCCAAAGTGAAAGTAGCCAAAGACATTTTTTTGGTCCACGTCAAATTTTTCTAAAAGTGCCTTATATGCACTCTGCCCTGCTCCAAAGCAGATATTTGCCGCTTGCACTAGCAAAAAACCCTTTAATACACCATCGTTTATAGCGCCATATTTTATAACCAAAGCTCCAAAAACCGCAACGCCAACGCTAAATAGATAAAGTGGTCTAAATTTAAAGCTAAATGCGTCGTATATGAGCGTCACGTAAAACGGCGTAAAAATGGTAAAAAGTGCGACTTCTGGCACGCTTAGATACAAAAATGAATTGTAATAAAATAGATACATAAGTCCTATTTGCACCGCTCCGATCGCCATTATGCCAAATGCTAGCTTTGGGCTGATGCCACGAAATTTTGTAAATGGCAAAAAGACTAAGCTCGCAAGCGCAACCCGAATAAAAACAGCCAAATAGCTATCAACCTTGCCAGCTAAAAACTCACCTATCAAACTAAAGCTAAACGCCCATAAAATAGTCACAAAGATCAGTTTATTCAATTATCACCTCATTTATTTTTCTTGCACATTCAAAAAAATACTCAAGCTTGTTTAGCTCAAGTAAATCGCCATCAAGGATAAAATTTGCCCTATCGCTAAAATTTTTCTCACTCACAAACAAAAATTCTTCATATTTTATCTCGCCATTAAGATAGCCATTTAGCAGATCAATAAAATCACTATCAAGCTTATCTTGCTTCAAATCTTGCAAATTTAACTTTGCATTTAAGCCTTTGATTGTGCTTTCTAGCTCTTTTAGGCGAGTGATTATCCTATTTTCTTCATCGCTTAAATCAAGTGCCGCCTTTTGCTCTTCAATGCGTTTAACTTGACTTTGCTTACTAAGACTTAAGCTATCAGGCAGCTTCCACTCAAACTCCACTCTAGGCCTGTTCGCATCAGCGTAAGCGCCTATCATCTGCGAAGTCGTTCTCTCACCTTTTTTAAAGCTGTTATTATTCACACTTTGCGTATCTTTTAAGTAAATTCTTGGAGCAAATTTACTCTTTTGCTTCTCATTTTCTTGCTCTTTTATATATTTTTCCTGCTCCATTGCTCCAAGTTTTGCACTTAGATCATCTTTGCTAAAATCAGGCATCATTATCTTTGAGCCAGCGTTAAAGCCGATCTCGCCGTTTGAGAGCAAATTTATCCTTGAGTTTAGCTCTGCTAGCTTAAGCCCAAGCTCGTCAAGCTCTGCTCTTTTTTTATTTAACGTGAAATTTATCGCATCAAACTCAGCCTTATTTATCTCACCATACTCAAACCAAAACTCATTTTCAGCCGCAGCCTTGGCAAAGCTATCTACAAATTTTGTCTCTAAATTTATAAGTGAATTTAGGGCAACGGCATTAAAATAGACCTTTGCGACCTGAAAAGCAGTGAGGTTCATCAGCTCTTCATCTTTGTAAATTTTCTCCACGCCCTTGTGGTCTAAAATTTTATCAGCAGCCTCACTCGCACCGCCATCAAAGATAAGATACTCAACCTTTGCCGTGATAGATCCCGCCTTTGTCATATATCCGCCCTTTATCTCATCAGGCACAAAGGTATATCTGCCATCAAGGGATAAATTTAGCTTTTTACTCTTATTTTTATTTATATATTCATTTTTATTAAATTCTTTCAAACTCTCAAGCCTTGCACTTTGCCCCAGAGCGATGATCTCTAGTAAATTTCCAGCCCAAAGAGGCAAGGCAAAGAGCAAAACCGCTAAAATTTTCTTCAAATTCTCTCCCTTTCATAAAATTTTCTTATAAATTTATCAAGATTATAGACCCATGCAAAAAGTACAGGCACGACAAGTAGGCTTAGCAAAGTTGAGCTAATGAGCCCAAAGATGATGCTTATAGCCATAGGTGAGTTGGCCTCATAGCCAGCACCCCTGCTAAGAGCAAGAGGCAGCATGGCAAATATCATGGCAAAAGTTGTCATCAAAACAGCCCTTAGTCGCTTCTTAGCAGCCATTTTCACAGCTTCGTTCGCCTCCATGCCGCTATTTGCAAAGTGGTTTGCAAAATCAACCACCAAAATGGCGTTTTTACCGACCATACCAAAGAGCAAGATGACGCCAACCATGACAAATAGGCTAAATGGGTTGCCGCTTATAAAAAGCCCTATCACGACGCCACAAAAGGCAAGTGGCATGGCGAGCATAATGAGAAATGGCAGCAAAAAGCTCTCATAAAGTGCAGCTAGCACCATGTAAATAAGCACCGCGCTCGCACTCACCGTAAAGATAAACGAAGCGTTCGTATCGTCCATCAGCTCAACAAATCCAAGAAATTTATACTTGAAATTTGCTGGCAAAATTTCATCAAGCTTCTTTGAAATTTCATTTGCCACGCTATTTAGCGGAGCGTTGTTTTTGGTATTTGCTAGAAATTTGATCTCATCTGCTCTATTAAACCTTGAAATACTAGCTGGCTTTTGCTCAAAACTAATCGTCGCTACATCGCCAAGTGTGACAAAAAAGCCTTCATTGCTTCTTATCTTGGTCTTTAAGATATCATTTGTATCGCTTCTAAATTTATCATCAAGACGCATGTAAAGCTCATACTCTTTGCCATTTTCGTTTTCAAAAACAGAGACCTCGTTCTGGCTAAATGCGCTATAAACGGCACTTGCAACGCTGGCTTTGTCTAAATTTAGCCTTTTTGCCTTATCTTCATCGATAGAAATTTGCACGCGTTTTAGCAGATCTTCTTCGGGCGAATTTACGTCCGTTGCGTCATTTATCTCCTTTAGCATCTTGCTGATCTTTGGCACAAATTTCTCTAACTCTTTGCCATTTTCAGAGGTGATAGTAAGCTTTACTGGCTGCACATCGCCACCTTCGACCACTGGCAGATCAGCCACGATGACGCTCATATCATCGCTCTTTAGTCTGTCACGAAAACTTTGCATGATAGCGTTTTGCCGCTCGTGATTAGCTCTATCTTTTAGCTCCTTTAGCCTAACGTAAGATTTTACAAGATAAGGCTGCTTGGCGTCTGTGTAGCCAAGGATGAAGTAAGCGTAAGCTACCTGAGGATCGGCATTTATGAGTGAAATTTTATCTTTTAGCCTCTCTTTGCTAGCTTGCAGGCTAAGTGAGGGATCAAGCTTAAAGTAGATGTTAAACTCCGACTTATCCTCGCTTGGCATGAAGTCACCGCCTACAAATTTAGCCAGAGTAAACGAGCAAACAACGACCACAAACGTTATGGCTAAAAATACGAGCTTAAATTTAAGTGCTAAAGCTAAAATTTTCTCGTAGCCATTTTCAAGCGCCTCAAAAAATGGCTCGCTTTTTAGAAAAAAGCCACTTTGTTTGGCATTTACAAACCTAGCACTAAGCGTTGGCACAAGAAATATGCTCACAAAAAACGAGATGACGATGCCAGCTGCCACGCTCATCGCAAAGGAGTTAAAGTACTTGCCAACGATGCCGCTCATAAAGGCTATTGGCACGAAGACGCAAAGCAGCACGAGCGAGATCGCAAAGACGCTAAATGCTATCTCTTTTATACCTGCAAAGCTTGCTTTTAGGGCGTTTGGCTCATCTTTTAGCTTGCTAGCGATATTTTCAGTGACAACTATCGCATCGTCGATGAAAATTCCGATACCAAGGGTCAGCGCTATGAGGCTTAGGCGGTTTATGTCGTAGCCTAGGGCATTTATGATGAAAAATGTCGCTACGATGCTAGTTGGTATCGCTATGACTGAGATGATGGTGATCGAGAAATTTCTTAAAAATAGATATACGATCACGATGGTCAGCAAGACGCCAAGGATCATATCAAAGGCGGTTTGATCGATGTGCTTTTGTATCACTTCGCTCTTATCGTAGGCTATTTTTACGTCATATTCGCTGCCAAGCAGGCTTTTAAACTGCTCCAGCTTTGCTTTAGCTATAGCGATCACGGTTAGAGCGTTTGCGTCTGGAGCTAGCTCAAGACCAAGCAAGACGCCACTTTTTTTATCCATTATCGCTGCTTCATTTGCATCTTTGTAAGCAAGATCAACACTTGCGATATCTTTTAAAAAGACCCCTTGCTTGATCGTTAAATTTCTTATCTCATCTATGCTTTTGGCGCTAAAATTTGACTTGATCGCCATTTGGATCTGCTCATTTTCTATCTTGCCAAGTGGCGCTTTTAAATTTTCAACCTTTATCAAATTTGCCACTTCATTTGCGCTAAGAGCGTTTTTATCAAGCTTAAATCTATCTAGTAAAATTTTCACCGCTGGCTCCAAAAAGCCATTTGTCTTGACCTTTGAAACGCCGCTAATGCGCTCCAAAAACGGCTTTGCCACGTCATCGATCTCTTGCATTAGCTTAGTTTCATTGCCATCAAGCCTTGTGATAAAGAGACTAAAGACAGAAGATGAGAGACCATTTAGCTTTTCTATCTCGTAGTTTGCATTTAGCTTAGCTTTTTGCATCTTGTCGCGGACGTCATTTGTAGCGCTCTCTAGGTCTTTGTTTAGCTCAAATTCGATGCTGACTACGCTTAGGTTGTCAAAGCTAGTTGAGTAAAGCTTTTTTATCCCCTCGATGCTTGAGACCTCGTCCTCGATCTTTTGCGTGATCTTTGTCTTGATGTAGTTCATATCGCCATTTGCGTAGGTCGTGATCTTAACGATTGGGATATTTACTTGCGGGTATAAATTTACGTTCATTGTCTTTAGCGAGTAGATGCCAAAGACAACGAGGCTTAAAAATATCATAAGCGTAGTTATTGGGCGGTTGATGGCTGTTTTTATCATTTATTTTCGCCGATTATCACTTTTCCTTGACCAAACATGCCTGGCTTTAGCCCGCTATCATAAGCCTGGGCGTAAAATTTCCTAGTATCTCGCTTAATTTCTGGGTAAATTAGCGCGATTTTTACCTCTTTTTCTTCACTTATTGCGTCAAGTTTAAATTTAAATGTATCACCAACTTTTACCAAATCTACATATTTTTCGTCGATTGCTATTAAAATTTTTGCTTCGTTTGAGTTTAAAACAAAAGCTGGACTAAGCGGCGAAACTCCCTCTCCAAGCTCAATATTTTTACTAGCGATAACGCCATCAAATGGAGCCTTTAAAACAGCTTTTTTAAGGCGATCTTGCGCATTTAAAATGGCAATTTGAGCACTTTGAACCCGAAGTATCGCTTCATCAAATTTATACTTTACCTCGTCAAATTCTTGTTTTGAAGTGACATCTCTTACTTGAGTAAATTTACTTAAAGTATTTTTTGCAAATTCACTAGCATTTTTTGCCAGCTCAAGATCATTTTTTGCCTTTTTTAGAGCGATTTCTAAGCTACTTTGATCAAGAATAGCTAAAGCGTCACCCTTTTTAACATGACTTGAAACATCTACAAAAATTTTATCCACCTTGCCACTGCTTTCAAATGCAAGCTTTGAGCTTTGCTTAGCATAGACTTCAAAATCAGCAAAAATTTCCTCACTAGCAAATGAAAAAATGCCAAGTATCATTAAAATTATCAGCTTTTTCAATCTCTAATCCTCTCTAAAATCGGCTCGCCATTCTCAAAAAAGAACTCTGCTTTTTTGATTTCAAGCTCATCTTTCGCCCCTTCAAAAAGGCTAATGGCATCAAATTTTTGAGAAAGCGCCTCAAGCAGGTCGCTATATCCCAAAAGCCCAGAGTTATACTTCTCATAGCTAGCTTTTAATGCCAAATCGCTTGCTTTTACATATTCGTTTAGTGAAGCGATTTTTGAAGTAAGCACCACAATTTCACTTTGCAAATTTTTAAGCTTTGTCTCGTTTTCACGCTTTTTATACTCTAAATTTAGCCTCGCTTCATCAAGCGCGATCTTACTTGCTTGGCTCATCTTGCTAGTGGCAAAAAAGTCAAAAATTTTCCACCTAAAGCTAACGCCAAATTTATTGCCGTGCGTGTCCTCTTTTAGATATTTATCAAGATATGGGCGATAAGCGCTATACTTGCCAAGGTCGATGTCGTAGTTGTTTTTGTAAAATCCATAGGTGTCATAGAGCATGATTTGGGGCAAAAAGCCAGCTCTTGTCTCGCTAAGCTTAGCTTCGCTTATAAAAATATCTTGATTTAGTCTGTCAAGCTCGGCGTTTTTTGAAGCTAAATTTGAGCTAATATCAGCCATCTTTGCTCCAGCTACTGGCAAAATTTTCTCACCAGTTAGCAAATTTATTTCATTTAAGATTTGCTCCATTTTGTTTTTGTATTCAAGCTGCGTGCTATTTGCTAGGTGATATTTTGCCTGCACATTTTCTAGCTCATCTTTCGCGGCAAGGCCTGCAATGTTTGCCTTTTCAAGCTTATCTAAAACGCCTTTTAAAAAATTTGCTTGAGCTTGTTTGGCTGTGATTATATTTTCAAGTGCTAGAGCATTAAAATATAAATTTACAGCCTTAAGTGCAAGATAGTTTTTGGCTTCATCACTAGCGATCATGGCTTTGTTTTTTAAAAGCTCACTCATCTTTAGCCTAGCCTCTCTCGCTCCGCCGTCATAAAGCAAAAAATCTATCCTAGCTAGCACACCGGCTGACTCTTTAGCGACTACACTTGGAAAAGTGCTTGCATTTTTGCCGTATGAGCCCTCTAGGCTAAGGCTTGGCATATATGAGCTTAATGTGGCTTCATCGTTTAAATTTGCTCTTTTTAGCTCAAGCTCTTTAATCTTTGAAATTTCATTTTGTGTTGCCTTGTTTGCGATCATGCTTAAATTTGAACCAAGCAAAAATACCGGCAAAAAAATGAATAAAAATTTTTTCATTAGTGAAAGCTTTTTACAAGATTTCCTATTAGTAAATTCCAGCCATCAACAAGCACAAAAATAAGTAGTTTAAATGGTAGTGAGATCATTACAGGAGGAAGCATCATCATACCCATAGCCATTAGTACTGAGCTTACGACCATGTCGATGACAAGAAATGGCAAATAGAGCAAAAACGCTATCTCAAAAGATGTCTTTAGCTCACTTATCATGAAAGCTGACATTGCAATACTTAGCGGTATCTCTTCGATATTTGCTGGATTTTGTAAATTTCTAATCCTAAAGAAAAGCGCAAGGTCTTTTTCTCTTGTGTTTTTTACCATAAATTCTTTAAAAGGCTTTAAGCTTTTATCAAGCATCTCTTCATAGCCTATCTGCTCAGCCATATAAGGCTTTATGCCATCATTATAGCTCTTTTGCCCAACTGGCTCCATGATAAAAAATGTAAGAACCATCGCAAGCGAGATGAGTACTGTTGAAGGAGGAACTTGTTGCGTGCCCATCGCTTGGCGTAAAAATGAAAATACAATGACAAGGCGCAAAAAGCTAGTCATCATAAAGATGAGCGAAGGAGCGAGTGCAAGTGCGGTGAGGATTAGTAAAACATTTAGAGAATTTACAAGTTGCTCGGCATTTGTTGGAGAATTTAGACTTAAATTTATAGTTGGTAGCGCAGGGTCAGCCCCAAAAACCGTGCAAAGTAAAACCGCTAAAGCAAGCAGTGCTTTCACGACTAATTCCTCATATCAAGGATACTTTTCTTAGTAGCCTCTTTATTTTTTGGCTCAAGCGATATGAAGTGAATTTCTACTCTATTATTCTTAGCTCTGCCATCTTCTGTGCTGTTACTAGCGATCGGATCAAACGAAGCTTTGCCAGAAGCTATTATTCTATTTTGTGGTACGCCATCGTTGATTAACTCTTCAACTACGCTTAAAGCCCTTGCAGTTGAGAGCTGCCAGTTATTTTTATAAGCTGAGTCTTTGCTTGGTTCTATATTATCTGTATGGCCGATGATATCGGCTTTTACATCATTAGGCATTTTTGCCACAATCATGCCTATTCGTTTTAAAAATAGCTTCGCATCTTCGCCAGAAATTTCAGCACTATCTTTATCAAAAAGCATAGCTGCTGGAAGCCTTACGATAAAGCCATCCTCGCTCTCTTCCATAGTGATCTCAGGTGCCCCACTAGCAGCTAGCAGCTCATTTATCTTTTTAACATTCATATTTAGCTCACTTTGTGAGCCCTTTTGCTTGCTTATCTTTTTTGCACGAGTATTTTCTGGATCTGTCTCTTTTTCTATCTGATTTTCAGGTCTAGCACCACCTTCAAGCACACTCAAAGCACCAGCTAGTGAGCCAACGGCAGCCTCCATCTTTTTAGCATCCATTGTCGCCATAGAAAGCAATAAAACGAAAAAACAAAGCAAAAGTGACATGAGGTCGCCAAAAGCAGCTAACCACTCAGGCATACATTTTGGACACTCTTCTGGTTTTATTAACTTACCCATTATTCGAACTGACTTTTTCTATCTTTTGGTGGTAAAAATGCTAAGAGTTTAGCTTCAAGCGTTCTTGGATTATCGCCTGCTTGTATTGACATGATTCCCTCAAGTACGACTTGTTTTTCAAGTGCTTCATCAGCATCGCGAATAGAGAGGATATTTGCCACAGGCGCACCTATGATGTTACCTATCATCGCACCATAAAGTGTCGTAAGCAAGGCAACCGCCATTGATGGACCGATCGCACTAGGATCTGACATGTTAAGAAGCATCGCAACAAGACCGATTAGCGTTCCGATCATACCCATAGCACCCGCAAAACCGCCGACTTGCTCAAAAATTTTAATATTATTTGAATGTCTTGTGCTAGTTTGATCGATATCGATCTCCAAAAGTGCTCTGATCGCATCTGGCTCATTGCCATCGACCGCCATTGACAGGCCTCTTTTTAAGAACTGATTTGTCTCATTATTTACTTCACTTTCGAGCGATAAGATACCATCACGTCTAGCTTTGGTTGAATAATCAACTATTTTTTTTATAGTCTCAGGCAAATTTACTACGACTGATGGCTTAACAGCAATGCCATAAAATTTACCAATTCCTTTAAGCGTCTCCATCTTGAAGCCAACCATCATAACGCCGATAGTACCACCAAAAACGATCATCACAGAAGGAATATCGATGTATGGTCCTATACCAACGCCTATCGCCATTGATCCAAACAAAAGCACCAGGGTCAAAACCCAGCCGACGACGGTTCCTAAATCCATTTAAGCTCACTTTATTTATAAATTCTTAAGAATTGCTATTTTATTAGCTTTTTGTTGAAACAATCGTTAAATTAAAAAAAATGTTTGGCATTTTTTGCTACAATCTGCGAAATTTTTAACGTTAAAAGGCTTAAAAATGAACAATACTTCAATCATAATTTTAGCGGCTGGTCTTGGCACCAGAATGAAATCAAAACGTCCAAAAGTCCTATTTGAACTTTGCGGTGAGCCAATGATCATTCACATCTTAAAGCAAGCTTATGCGATCACAAATGACGTTAGCGTCGTGCTTCACTACGAAAAAGAGTTAATTAGTCAAAAAATAAAAGAAATTTTCCCTCAAACTAAAATTTTTGAGCAAGATCATACAAATTTCCCAGGCACTGCTGGAGCGATAAAAAGCGTAAATTTAAGCGGCGAAAAGGTGCTTGTCACTTGCGGCGATATGCCTCTTGTAAAATCAACCGATCTAATGCGTCTAGCAAATGCCGAAGCTGACGTGGTTATGAGCTCTTTTGAAGCAGCAAATCCTTTTGGCTACGGCAGAGTCATCATAAAAAACGGCAAAGTTGAAGGTATCGTCGAGCAAAAAGATGCTAGCGAAGCGCAGCTTGCGATAAAAAGCGTAAATGCTGGCTGCTACTGCTTTAAACGCGAAGCGCTAGAGCAAATTTTACCGCTCATAAGCAACCAAAACGCGCAAAAAGAGTACTACCTAACAGATGCCATAAAAATAGCAAATGAAAAGGGCTTAAAGTGCGTTGCAGTAAATGTTAATGAGCAAAATTTCATGGGCATAAACGATAAATTTCAGCTTAGCATCGCTGAAAAGATCATGCAAGATGAGATCAAACAAAATTTGATGAAGGCTGGCGTTTTGATGCGCATGCCAGAGAGCATTTTCATAGACAGCAGGGCCAAATTTGAAGGCGAGTGCGTGCTCGAAGAAAACGTAAGTATCCTTGGCGAGTGCGTCATCACAGAGAGTATCATCAAAAGCTCATCAGTGATAGAAAGCAGCGTCATCAAAAACTCAGACATCGGTCCACTAGCTCACATCAGGCCAAATTCTGAAATTTCTGACACACACATAGGAAATTTTGTCGAAGTTAAAAAAGGCGTTCTTAGCGGCGTAAAAGCTGGGCATTTGAGCTATCTTGGCGACTGCGAGATAGAAAGTGGCACAAATATCGGTTGTGGCACGATCACATGCAACTACGATGGCAAAGCAAAATACAAAACCAAGATCGGCAAAAACGTCTTTGTTGGCTCAGATACGCAGCTAGTTGCCCCTGTAAATATTGCTGATAATGTCATCATCGCAGCAGGTAGCACCATCACAAAAGATGTTGAGAGTGGAGCGCTAGCGATTAGCAGAGCTAGACAAGAGAACAAAAGCGGCTTTTTTGAGAAATTCTTTGGCAAAGATGATGTTAAAAAATAAGAAAATTTTACTTGCCGTTTGCGGCAGTATCGCCTTTTATAAGGCATTCGAAATTTTATCGCTACTTAAAAAGCAAGGCGCTGATGTTTATGTGGCTTTAAGTGATGGAGCGCTTGAATTTTGTAGTGTAAGCGGCTTTGAAGCGCTAAGTGAGCATAAAATTTTAAGCTCACAAACGCAAAACTGGCAAGATGGTGTAAATCACATATCCTACTCTAAAATGGATCTAGTTCTCATCGCTCCAGCCTCTGTAAATACGATAAATAAGCTAGCAGCTGGCATCTGTGACAATGTCTTTATGCAAACGCTAATCGCCGCCTCGCACGTACCTTTGGTTGTCGCACTAGCTGCAAATAACAATATGATAGAGCACTTCGCGACGCAAAATTCGCTTGAAATTTTAAAGAAAAACGACGCTTTAATAGTTGAGCCGGTTTTAAAAACTCTAGCTTGCGGAGATATTGGCAAGGGCGGTCTTGCAAGCCCTGAAGTGATAGTTGAAGCGGCGATAAAAAAGCTTAGCAAGCCTCTTTTTGTAGGCAAAAAAGTAGTGATCACTGGTGGCGCAACGACAGAAAAGATAGATGACGTTAGAGCCATTACAAATTTCTCAAGCGGTAAGATGGCGATGGCGATTGCAAGGGCTTTTTACTACGCTGGTGCTGATGTTACGCTACTTGCTAGCTTTGAAACCGCAAACGAGCCATTTGAGATTTTAAAATTTAGCTCAAGTAGCAAACTTTTAGAGCTTTGCAAGAGCGAGTGTGAGAGCGCAAATTTACTTGTGATGTGTGCTGCAGTAAGCGATTTTGTTCCGACAAAAATTGATGGCAAGATAAAAAAAGAGGACGTCGGCGAAATTTTAAGCTTAAGTCTAAAGAGAAATGTCGATATTTTGCAAAGCTTAAAAGAGTTTAGCTGCAAAAAGATCGGCTTTAAGCTTGAAATCTCAAGCGAGAGCGCACACAAAAACGCTAGAGCAATGCTAGAGCAAAAGGGGCTTGACGCAGTTTGCCTAAATATCTTGGGTGAGAAAAACAGCTTTGCAAGCGAGCAAAATGAGGTAAATTTCATCACGAAAAATAATGAAACTTTGCTGCCGCTTGCCTCAAAAGACGAGATTGCAGGGCGCATAGTGGAGCTAGCGGCAAATTTATGATAGAGAAAATTTCTCGCATTCAAAAAATAGCAAAAAATGCAAATTCTCCGTTAGTAGCTATAAATTCGTCACTTCCGCTTAGTATCTTAGTAAGCCAAAAGATCGGTTTTAACAGATACATTTTAAATTTTGCAAATAGAAATTTAAACACAAAAAGCGCAAAAGAGCTAAACGTAGGCTCGAAATACTGGGGCGAGGTGCAAAGCCAGGGCGAAAATATCGTCATAAAAAATTTATACGAAAAGCCAAGAATTTTAGACGAAGATGTCTTGGCTGATGGGCTAAATCTTATCGAAAATTTGATAGAAAATGAGAATTTATCGTGGTTTTATGACTATTTATTTAAAAGTCTAAGTGAAGCTAAAACAAAAGACGAGATGAAAATGCTAGCAAAAATGCTCTTTGCTCTGCAAGAAAATGTCGTGCATATACCATTTATTTATAATGGTACAAACGGCGTTTTTCAGCTAAAAAAAGAGGAGAATGATATGAAAATTTTTTTAATATTTTCAAATTTTGCTCCACTTATTTTTAAATTTAAAGATGAAGTTTTATACGAGATCGCGACCCCATTTAATAATGTAGCTAGCTTGCTAAAAAGAGAATTTAGCGCCAACATAACAGTGCAAAATGTGAGTGCTCTTTGGAGCAAAAAAGAACAAATTATTGATATAAAAGGCTAAAGATTGAATGAATTAAACCACCTTGCTATTATCATGGATGGAAATGGACGCTGGGCTAAAAAACGTGGATTTTTACGGACAAATGGGCACGAAGCTGGAGCAAATGTAGTAAGCGATATGTGCGAATTTTGTATCGATAATGGAGTGAAAATTTTAAGTCTTTATGCATTTAGCACCGAAAACTGGAAAAGACCACAAAAAGAGGTCGAGTTTTTGATGATTTTGCTTAAGAAATTTCTCATTTTAAAGCGTGCTGACTTTATAAAAAATGGGATCAAATTTAACACGATCGGCGACATTTCGCCATTTAGCGATGAGCTAAAAAACGAGATAGAAATCACCAAAAACGCTACAAGAGAGAATAAAAATTTATTATTAAATTTAGCTATAAACTACGGCTCAAAAGATGAAATCATTAGAGCTGTGAGAAAGCTAAATTTAGAAGGCTGCGAGATAAACGAAGCAAGCCTAAATGCAGCACTTGATGAGAGTGAGCCGGTAGATCTTCTCATTAGGACTGGTGGTGAGAGCAGGCTTTCAAATTTCATGCTCTGGCAGGCAAGCTACGCAGAGCTATTTTTTACGCCCACACTTTGGCCTGACTTTAGCAAGGATGAGCTTACAAGCATCGTTAGTAAATTTAAAAATATAGAGCGAAGATTTGGCGGAGTTTAGTGAGATAATGGATAATCTAGTCATCTTTTTTGCCCTTTTTGCTTTTGTTTTGGGTATTTGCGTGGGCTCATTTTCAAATGTGCTGATATATCGCTTGCCACGAAATGAGAGCATAAATTTTCCAGCTTCTCATTGCCCAAACTGCGACCATAAGCTAAATTTTTATCACAATGTTCCAATTTTTTCGTGGATATTTTTAGGCGGCAAATGTGCCTTTTGTAAGCAAAAAATAAGCCTCACCTATCCAGTGATCGAGCTAATTTCTGGGATACTTTTTCTGATCTGCTTTTTTAAAGAGTGCGGCGAAATTTTAAGTGTAGAAACACTGCTTTACGCGCTATTTTTAGGGCTTTGTTTTATAATGCTGCTAGCTCTTAGCGTCATAGACATAAGATATAAAGCCGTGCCAGATCCTCTGCTTTTTGCAGCGCTATTTTTCGCATTTATCTACGCTCTGATGCTTTTTATATTTAAAGGAAATTTTGCCCAAATTTTAAATTTATTCCTTTTTGCATTTATCTTTTGGGCGCTGAGATTTGTCGTAAGCTTTGCCATAAAAAAAGAAGCGATGGGTAGTGCAGATATCTTTATAACAGCGATCATCGGAGCTATTTTGTCAGTCAAGCTAGCTCTAGTGGCGATCTATCTTGCAGCACTTTTTACACTTCCAGTCTATGCGCTCGTTCGCAAAAAGAGCTACGAGCTAGCCTTTGTACCGTTTTTAAGCCTTGGCTTACTTATTACATACGCTTTTAAAGAGCAAATTTTAGAAATTTTAAGGTTTATTTATGAGTAGAGTAAATAGATATCTTTTGTTTAACTTCCTAGGGACTTTTGCATCGCTATTTAGTACGCTTTTTTTGATCATGTCGATCGTATTTTTCATCCAGATCGCGCGCATCACTTCCTACATTGAGATCAGCTTTGGCGAGCTTTTTAAACTCTACTCATTTATGCTTCCACGCGTGCTACTTTTTGTCGTGCCTATCGCATTTTTTGTATCACTTGCGATGACTTTTTTTAGATTATCAAAAGAGAATGAAAGTATCGTTATTTTTACGCTTGGTGGCTCACCAAATAAGATTGCTAAATTTTTCTTAATATTTTCAGCATTTTTAAGCACTGCTCTACTTATAATCGCTACCATAATGATACCAATAGCCGCACAGCTAAATGCAAATTTTATTGATTATAAAAAGACTGTCGCAAAGCTAAATTTAAAGCCAACCCAGTTTGGACAAAAATTTTCTGACTGGATGGTCTATGTGGGTAGTGAAATACAAGACAACAACGGCACTACCTATAAAGATATCGTGATGTTTAATCCTTACATTAAAGACTCCCAACGCTTAATCACTGCAAAAAACGCAAAGATCACTAATACAAATCAAAGCATTGAGCTCTCTTTAGTAGATGGAAAAATGTATGATATAAAAGATGAAATTTATCATCAAAGCAACTTCAAATCTATGAAGATAAGGACTGCCCAAAGTGAAGAGATAAGTGATATAGGAAGTATAAAAGAGTACTGGACGGAGGCAAATAGTAGTGAAAAAAGAAGAAAAGATCTTAGTACGTATGTACTTGTTGCGCTATTTCCACTTGCCAGTACGCTTTTTGCCATAAGCTTTGGCATCGTTACTTATAGATATGAAAAAGGCATGGTTTATGTTGGTACATTTGGCGTTTTATTTGGGTATTTTACGCTCATAATGCTCTTTTCATCAAAACCAGCTTTTGCGATTCCACTCATATTTTTTGTCTTTTTATTGGCAGGAATTTTGCTTTTTAAAGCCAAAATCATGCGAAGATACTAATGAAAATCCAACTAATTTATAGCTACGATGGCTCCAAATTTCAAGGCTCACAAACTCAGCCGCATGAAAATGGTGTAGAAGATGAGCTTTCGCGTGCTCTAGCTCACGTTGGAATATTTGAAAAAATAGTCTCTAGCTCACGTACAGACAAAAACGTCCATGCGATCAATCAAAGTTCAAGCGTAATTTGTGGCGATCATTTTAAAAATTTAGAGCACTTAAAAGAGCTAATCAACCGCCATGCTCATCCAAATATTCATATAAAACGTATAAATTTAGTTGATAAAAATTTTCAAGCAAGATTTGATGCCGTAGCAAGGTCTTATAGATACATTATAGATCATGGAGAATTTGATGTTTTTAGCTCAAATTATAAAGTCTTTTTGCCAAAATTTGATATCAAAAAAGCAAATGAAATTTTATCTAATTTTGTTGGTGAGCATGATTTTAGCTCCTATATGAAAACAGGAAGTGATACAAAAAGCCCAGTGCGAGAAATTTTTAAGGCATTTTGTTATGAATACAAAAACCAAACTATCATCGTTTTTAAAGCGAATGGCTTTTTACGCGCTCAAGTACGGCTTATGGTTGCAAACCTACTTAAAGCTTTAAGTATAAAGAATGGTGGTGAGCTCATCAATGCTTCACTTAACGGATGCTCTACCCTAACTCGTATTCCAGCTCCAGCTGAAGGACTTTATCTAAATAGAGTTTTTTATAAATTTAACTAGGTTTTTAGAATATTCAATAGTAAGCTTATTTAAAATATCAAATAAAGAATCCTAACCCTCCTTCAAATTTTTAACGCAGTAAACGATAAAGAAAAACTTTTCAAGATCCACTCTGACTCA